>CAMOIZ010000055.1 GCA_946616385.1 uncultured Bacteroidales bacterium
CCATCACCACGATTCCGGCGACGATCACTATCGGGGCCGCCACGAGACGGCGGAAATCAAACATAGAATAATTGAAGACCTGAGGGTCCTTGACACCGCCTCCCATCATAAGGATGAATCCAGCGATCATCACGATCAGCCCAGCAAGCATCAGCTTGAGTCCCTTTCGGGTTAATGCCGGTTTATTGTCCATTTTCTAATAGTATAAAGAATCTTCGCTCGCAAGCGCGAGTTTGTTTACGGTAAAATAGGTGGCCACCACGCAGATGAGCACTCCGCTCGCGATCACTATTCCGGCCACCATTGCAAGCACCTCGGGTGTGAAGAGGGCGGACATCTGGGGGAAGGAACGGCGCAGAAGGTACAGGCCTCCGGCGAGAAGGGCGCAGGCCAGCACGCCGGAAATCAATCCCTGCAGCACGGCCGAACCGATGAAAGGCCGGCGGATAAACCCACGGGTGGCTCCCACCAGACGCATGGTGTGTATCGTGAAACGGCGCGAGAAAAGACTCAGGCGCACGGTATTTCCAATCAGTATGAATGAGATGAAAAGCAGCAGGGCGATAAACAGGCCAAGCACCGCGGAAATACCGGACAGGTTCCTGTTCAGATCTTCCACAAGAGACTGCCGGCTTTCGACCTCTTCCACCTCCGGAAAGCCTTCCAGCACGGGGATGATGCGTGCCAGACTGTCGGACGAAACATAGTCGGCCTTGAGCCCCACATTCACGGAGACAGGCACCGGAGCGGTTTCGAAAACGCTGAGAAAATCCTCTCCCAGCATCTCGCGGAGTTCCTTCTCCCCTTGAGCCTTGCCTATCAGTTCGGTGCTTTTGACAAAGGGCAGGGAGTCGATGCGCGCAGCGCAGGCTGCTGCCTGTGTTTCAGTCACTTCCGCACCGCAAAGCAGCGAGATCTGGATGTTCTCCTTGAAATAGTTGCTCACCCTCCCGGCGTTCAGGATCAGCGCCGACGCGGTACCTATCAGCAGCAAAACCAGACTGATACTGAGCACCGACGAAATGTAAGCGCCCGTGATCCTTCTCTTGATTCTTTTCTTTTCTCCTTTGGCCATAGTTTCGGAAATTGTGTCAAAGATAGTGAATTATGGCTATTTCAAAAAATTTTCGTACCTTTGTTAAAATCGAATTTAATTGTTGGTATGGCTGAAACAATGAAAAAAGTCCTGTTCGTAAACTCGGAGATATTCCCGTATCTCCCTGAGAGCGAAATATCGAAGGTAGGGCGCTATCTTCCGCAGGGCATTCAGGAGCGGAAAAAGGAAATCCGTTCGTTCATGCCCCGTTTCGGCTGCATCAATGAGCGAAAAAACCAGCTTCACGAAGTTATCCGCCTCTCCGGCATCAACATCGTAATCGGCGACGTTGACCGGCCGCTGGTAATAAAGGTCGCATCCATTCCCGCAGCCCGCATCCAGGTTTATTTCATCGACAACGAAGACTATTTCCGCCGCAAGGCAGTTTATACCGATTCCGAAGGACGCTTTTTCAGCGACAACGACGAACGTGCCATTTTCTTCGCCAAGGGCGTGCTGGAAACGGTGAAAAAGCTGCGCTGGGCGCCGGACATCATACACTGCCAGGGCTGGATCTCGCACCTTGTGCCGGTCTATCTCAAGAAGATCTTCAAGGACGACCCCATCTTCTCGTCAAGCAAGGTGGTCCTGTCGCTATACAACGACACTCCCGACACCCCGTTCTCCGCCGATTTCGCCGCGAAGGCGGTCGCCGGCAGCATCAAGGAGGCAGACCTTCCCATCTCGGAAAGTGCCGATGGCATAAAACTTGCGGAAACGGCTGCCAAGTATTCGGACGGTATAATCCTCGCTTCTCCGGACATTGACCCCAAGTTGGTAAAGTACTGCAAGGCGCTCAAGGTTCCGATGCTCCCCTACAAGGAAGGCAGTCTGGAGGACGGAAGCTACATCGCCGATTACAATGCCTTATATGACAAGTTGTAGAAGATGAAATCCAGATGGTTCTTTGCCGCTGCAGCCGCCATTTCCTGCTGCATCGGCTGCGTATCGGTCAACAATGAACTCGGCGGGAGCCTGCTCCCCCCAAGCCATACCTATAAAGTAATCACCCCCGATCCCGTAGAGATTCCCGTGAAGATGAAGGCGTCCGACAGTCTGTCGGCCTATTCCTCCACGCGCATCACGATCGGAGCCATTCGCAACGACGAAGAATTCGGGCTCAGCACCCGCAGCAGCTGCCTGACGCTCGTGCCCATGTATGTCGACGAACTCGACTTCGGCAAGAATCCCGTATTCAAGAAGTTCCACTTCTCCGCCATTCCCGATACCGTTTCCGTCTGCGACGAAAACCAGTACGACATACTCCAGAGCGTGTATGTATATGAGCTTACGGAACAGCTCGACACCAATTACCTCACCTTCTGCAACAGCAAGCCCGCCCACGGCAGCAAGATTATCACAACGTCGGTGCCGGTTCTTGCGAAGGGAGATTCGCTGAGCTTCAATTTCACAAAGGAATTCGGCGAGAAGTTCCTCACCATCACCAAGGAAGAGAGCCACGACCTCAACCTCTATACCAAGCGCTTCCCCGGAATATACATCACCACGGGAGAGCCCGTAGGACAGGGCGGAAGGTTCAATTTGTTCCAGCTTCAGCTGCAGTACAACAGCGACTACGGCTACCTCACCGGAAGCATGGCCCAGCTCAAGTTCAACTCCACCTGGAACATCGACGGAGTGGATGTGCAGAAGGACTCCTCCTTCTACTTCTACTTCTCCCCGACCGACTACTACAACATCGACTCCCTGCTGACGCATTCCGGCACGGGCAGTTTCCCCCAGTATTGTGCAAACGTGACCGGCGACGCATCCCTCTCTTATGCGGGAGATGCCGGCAAATACATCTACATTGAAGGCGGCGGCGGAGTGAAGCCTTGCATATCCGGGCAGTATCTGCGCAGCAAGGCGATGCAGATCATAGAGGCCAACGGGCATGACCCGAAGAAGGCGGTCATCAACAAGGCCACCATCACCATGCACTATGCCGAGCCCGACCCTCTCTTCGAGACCATGCACAAGATGCCGCAGATACTTAGTCCTACCTGCCGCATCAAGACATCCGACACCACCTTCACATACATGGGGCTCACGGACGCTTCCGACAGCAACGAAGACCAGGGCAACATCCACCGCGCACAGATGACTTATTCCCCCGACATCACCTATCATCTGCAGCGCCTGATAGGTCTGGAAGATGGAGATGAGCAGCTCGCCGAAGGCAGCTACGATATCTGGATGCTCGTGCAGCACAACGACGTGGTGACAACCACCACGGCCGGCAATTCCGAGGTTGCAGACATGTACAATTATCTGGCATACCAGAGCATGATGAGCGGAATGTACGGCGGTTATGGAGGATATGGCTACGGGGGCTACGGCAGCTATTACTCCAATTACTACAACTATCAGATGATGGCACAGATGTACGGCAGCTCGTCCACTACATCCACCACCACCGCAACCCTCGACCGCGACCGCTACTATTACTGCAAGCTCTACGGCCCGGACGCCGCCGACCCTGCAATGAGGCCCAGTTTCAGCTTTACATACTCGATACCTAACGAATAACTCCATCCAACATGAAGAAATATCTATTTCTGGCAGCCGTGGCGCTGATTGCCATCACTGCCTGCGGCGGCAAGAAGGCCTCCGCCCAAAAGGAAGCTGCAGCGCAGCCTGAACAGACCAAGAGCCTGGTGGCCAGCACCGAAGAAGGCGCGATGTTCACCGACTTCGAGATTGCGCAGCCTGACGGAAGCATTGCCAAACTCTCCGACTACGTAGGGAAAGGCAAGTACATCCTCGTTGATTTCTGGGCAAGTTGGTGCGGGCCCTGCAAGAGGGAAATCCCCAACATCAAGGCCGCCTACGAGAAGTACAAGGGCGCAAAGTTCGATGTTCTCAGCGTAGCCGTATGGGACAAACCCGAAGACACCGCCAAGGCTGCCGCCGAGAACGGTGTAGTGTGGAACCAGATAGTGAACGCACAGAAGATCCCTACCGACATCTACGGCATCGAAGGTATTCCCCATCTGATTCTCTTCGGCCCCGACGGCAAGATCATCAAGCGCGGCGATGCGCTGCGCGGCCCGGGTCTGGAAGCGACACTGAGCAAGCTCCTGTAAAAACAATAAAGGCTGCCTGAACGGCAGCCTTTATTGTTTGTTATCCGTACTGATATTACTCAGCAGTAACTCCGAGTTTCTCGGCAACCTTTGCGATAGCGTCTGCTACGGTTGCGATGGTGCTGGTTTCCTCATCGGGAATCTTAACACCAAACTCTTTCTCGAACTCCATAAGGAGTTCTACAGTATCAAGGGAGTCTGCACCAAGATCGTTGGTGAAGTTTGCAGTCTCGGTTACTTCGGAGGGCTCTACGCCGAGTTTGTCGACGATGATGGCCTTCACTTTCTTTACGATTTCTTCGTAGTTCATGATCGGTTTATTTAGATTTATTATTAGTACATTCTTGTTAAAGCGACTGCAAAGTTAACAATTATTTTTTATCTTCCAAAACCTCGTCTTTCCTGCTGAGTTTCAGCCATATACGTATGGCGTTAAGGCCGTTGATAAGGTAGAATATGTATTTTATGAGCATCACCACCGTGTAGGCGGAGTCGGGGGTGGTGGCCAGGTTTACGCTCCAAAGCGCTATGTTAGAAAGGTTTACAAGAGTCCACACATACCACTGTTCCACATAGGCGAAAGTCATCATCACTATGGCCACGATGGTTGCGGCGGTTGCCAGGGCGTCGGTAACCATCTTGGCGGGGATGCCGGAACCCAGATTGTTCTTGCCGGAGATGTAGGAGATGCCGAAAGCTATGCCGGCGACGGCGATATAACCCAGCACGACATAGAGCCAGGTACGCGCGGTCATGCGCTGCGCCTTCACTTCCTTGTGCACGCTCGCACCTTTCCTGCGCCAGCTGAGGAAGCCCACCACATCCATGGGGATGAAATATAGCAGATACAGCAGGAACATGGAAGTCACTCCGTTCTTCCAGAGCACATAGGTCTCGATGATAGCACCCAGCGCCCCGATAACAAAGTTCAGGATGTTCCCCTGTGCGGCCAGGATAGTGCTCGTGACGCCGAACATCGCACCCACGGCGACCACTATCTGCAGGGCAGTGTTGCCGGGGTTGTTGTGGATGTTGATGACGCTGGCCACCAGCACGCAAACCAGCATTCCAAAGAATATGAAGTAGTTGAAGAGTTTAGTCGATGTCTTTTCGTTCATTGTTCAGTTCGTTTAGAATCCGCCCGGCCAGTTTCGGGCCCACAAATTTAGCCAAATCTTCGGGATCTCCAGCGGCGATGCGCGCAACTGAGCCGTAGTGCAGCAGCAGGCGTTCCTCCGTCTGCCTGCCCACGCCTTTGATGGACGTCAGAGCTGACTGTATGGCCGCCTTGCTGCGCAGGCTGCGGTGGAAGGTGATGCCGAAGCGGTGCGCCTCGTCGCGGATGTGCTGCAGCACCTTCAGAGCCTGGGAGTTCCGGTCGATGAACAGAGGATAAGGGTCTCCCACCCTTATAACCTCCTCAAGCCTCTTGGCAAGGCCAACCACGGTGAGTTTGTCCGCAAGTCCCAGTTCGCACAGCGCCTGCCAGGCGAATTCCAACTGCCCTTTGCCGCCGTCGATAACAATCAACTGCGGAAGGTCGTCCGGAGCCTCGGCCAGCATTCGCGAATAGCGGCGGTTCACCACCTCCTTCATCGAGGCGTAGTCGTTCGCCCCCACCACGGTCTTTATCTTGAACTTGCGGTAATCCTTCTTCGACGGCACTCCGTTCCGGAACACCACACAGCTCGCCACCGGGTTGGTACCCTGGATGTTGGAGTTGTCGAAACACTCCATGTGCACGGGGAGTTCCTTCATTCCGATGGCCTTGCGCAGTTCCTCAAGCACGCTGCGGCGGTATTCATCGGGATCCGTATGTTCTCGCTGCTTGATGGTGTTGAAGTGATACTCCCGAGCATTTTTCGCCGCCAGTTCCAGGAGCGCCAGTTTGTCGCCCTTCACCGGGACGGTGTACTTCACGTCCGGCATCTGCACGTCCGGAAGAAATGGCACGATAACCTCTTTCGAGAGTTCTCCGAACTTGCTTTCTATCTCTGCGACAAACTCGCTCAGCACGGCATCCTGCTCTTCTTCGATGTTCATCCTGAAGCCAAGGTTCAAGCTCTGTACGATGGCCCCTCCGCGCAGACGCAGGAATGATCCGAAAGCGTCCGGACCGTCGAATACGAGGGCGAAGACGTCCGCTTCGAGGTCGCGCACCTGAGTTACGATGCTGCGGGCGTAATGGGCCTGGAGGGCGTCGATGCGGTCTTTCCACACCTGCGCCTGCTCGAAGTCAAGGGCCTCCGCCGCAGAGTGCATCCTCCCTTCATACTCCTTGGTGATGGCCCCGACGCCGCCCTTGAGGAAGGTTACTATCTCCTCTATCCAGCCGCCGTACTCTTCCATCGACACGGCGCCCACGCAGCAGCCCTTGCAGCGGCCTATGTGGAATTCCAGGCAGGGTCGGATCTTCTTCCTGATAATGGTTTCGGAGTCTATCTTGTGCCGGCAGTTGCGCAGCGGATAATTCTTCTCGAAGAATTCGAGGAGGTAGCGGGCGTGCATCACCGTGCTGTAGGGGCCGAAGTAGCGCGAGCCGTTCTTCTCCACGCGCCGGGTGAGGAACACCCTCGGATAAGGCTCGGATGTGACGCATATCCAAGGGTAGGTCTTGCTGTCTTTCAGAAGGATGTTGTAGCGGGGCTTGTACTGCTTGATGAGGTTGTTCTCCAGCAGCAGGGCGTCGGCCTCGGAATCCACCACGCTGTACTGCAGGTCGGCGATCTTGCTCACCAGGATGCGGGTCTTGGTGTTCAGCCTCTCCGGCGGCACGAAATACTGCGCCACCCTCTTGTGCAGATCCTTCGCCTTGCCCACATAAATCACCTCCCCGTCGGCATTGTAGTACCGATACACCCCGGGGCTGTGCGGCAGCAGCGCTATTTTGGAACGGA
>CAMOIZ010000056.1 GCA_946616385.1 uncultured Bacteroidales bacterium
GGAGTTCCTGACGGGGGCCATCAAGAAGAAGTGCACGGCCTTCCTGCTGAGCGACCTTCTGGATGCCGACGCATCTGGCCGGCCCCGCTACGAGGATGCCCTGAAGATCGCCGCCAGCCGTCATGACCTCTCCGTGATCAAGGTGTTCGACCCTCGCGAGAGAAACATCGTGCCGGTTGGCCTGGTGAACATCAAGGACAGTGAGACAGGACGTTCGGCCTGGGTGAACACCGACAGCGCCCGCGTCCGCCGGGAATATTCCGGCTGGTTCGCCTCGCTTGCGAAGGCGGAGCAGCAGATGTGGGGAAAATATAACATTGACAATGTGGAAATAGCCACCGACTCCGACTACGTGAAGGGGCTGATGGCTCTGTTTGCAGGAAGATGAAAGTGATTTGCATCATACTGGCCGCGCTGCTGGACATTGTTCCCATGGGGGACGCCCTTCTGACCAAGCTTCAGAAGAGGGACTCCGTGCTGGTGGCCGACCAGATAGAATACGGATTCCGGCTCGATACGGTGCAGGCTCTCACGCAGTTCGCCCTGCCGGAACTCAAGGGCCTCGGAAACGACACCCTCGTGCTGGTACGCGGCTGGCAGCTCGATACCACCGACGTGAAGCTGCGCAAAAAGACCTTCTCCCTCAAGGGAAGCTTCGTGCTCGCGCCCTTCGAGGCCGGCAAATACCGCCTGCCGGACATCTACATCCCCCGCCTGAGGGGCGACAGGCTCGACACCCTGCTCTTCAAGGGGGTGGAACTCGAGGTCTGCACCATGCCTGTGGATACCACCACTTACGTGCCTCACGATATCAAGGGACAGATACGTTATCCGCTGACCTTCAGTGAGTTGCTGCCGTGGATAGGAGGCGGACTGGCGCTTGCCGCACTCGTCGCCCTGCTGCTGTGGCTGCTCATTCGCAGGCGCCGCAAGGCCGAAGAGGAGGCTTCCAAGGATCCTGCGCATATCGTGGCCCTGCGGCATCTCGAAAAATACCGCGGCGACAAGTTCTGGGCTCCCGAAAAGCAGAAAGTCTTCTATTCCGGAGTCACCGACACCCTCAAGGAGTACATGGAGGCCCGTTTCGGAGTGGATGCTCCCGAGATGACTACCGCGGAGGTGTTCGACGCCCTCAAGGGCGAGAAGGAGCTGACGCCCGACCTGTTCGCCTCCACGAAGGAACTCTTCGAGACCGCGGACTTCATCAAATTCGCCAAATACACGGCCCCGGATGAATACAATGCCAAGGTTCTGCCGCTGGCAGTGAGATTCGTGACCGACACTTACCGCACAACGCTGGAGGAGGAGCAAGGAAAAGATGTTCTTTGAGTATCCCAAAGTCCTCTGGCTGCTGGCCGTCCCTGTGCTGCTCATCGTCCATTACCTCTGGTTGGAGCTGGGTGGCAGGCGGCCTCACGTGCGGGTTTCTTCATCGTCGCCGTGGACGGTGTCCGGCAGCTCCGCGCTGGCAGTCCTCAGGCACCTTCCCTTCGTCCTCCGCATCTCTGCCATCTGCCTGATAGTGGTGGCGTTGGCACGTCCGCGTTCATCTTCCGAAACCGAGAAGATCGACACCGAAGGAATCGATATCGTGCTTGCGATGGACGTGTCGTCGAGCATGCTCGCGAGGGATTTCGAGCCGGACCGCATCAGCGCAGCCAAGAACATCGCCATCGAATTCATCGCGCAGCGCCCTTCCGACCGCATGGGAATAGTGGTGTTCGCGGGTGAAAGCTACACCCAGTGCCCTCTCACCACCGACCGCGCCACCCTCATCAATCTCATGAAGGACGTGCAGACGGACCTGATCGAAGACGGTACCGCCATAGGAAACGGACTCGCTACTGCGGTGGCGCGCATGAAGGATTCCAATGCCAAGAGCAGGGTGGTGATACTGCTGACCGACGGCGTGAACAACCGGGGCGAGATCGCGCCCGAGACCGCCGCGGAACTTGCAAAGACCTTCGGAGTGCGCGTATATACCATAGGTCTCGGCACGAACGGCGAAGCGCCCTATCCGGTGATGACCGCATGGGGAGTGGAACTGCGGAACATGCCGGTGGAGATCGACGAGGATCTGCTCAAGAGGGTTGCCGAGTCGACAGGCGGGCGTTATTTCCGCGCCACCGACAATACCAAGCTCTCCGAAATCTATTCCGAGATCAACCGCATGGAAAAGGTCCGCACCACCGTGGACAGTTTCCCCGTATATAAAGAATTGTTCGGCAAATACGCGCTCTGGGCACTCATCTGCCTGCTGCTCGAAGTGTTGCTGAGGTTTATAATGAGGAGGATGCCGTAATGCTGATATTTGCCAACGAAAAATACTTGCTGCTGCTCTGGCTCGTGCCTCTGCTCCCTCTGGTGTACGCCCTGCTGAGGCGCTTCCGCCTGCAGCGGCTGCGGCGTATAGGCGACGAAGAACTGGTGAAGCGCCTCATGCCTTCCTGGTCCGGCGCCAAGGGCTGGGTGCGCCTCGTGCTGTTCGACCTCGCCCTGATGTTCTTCATAGTGGGTCTTGCGCGTCCCCAGATCGGGGCGAAGCTCAGCGAGCACGAGAGCCGCGGGGCGGAAATAATGATATGCCTCGACGTGTCGAATTCCATGCTGGCGAGGGATTACTCTCCAAACCGCCTGGAAAGGGCCAAGCTGGCCATTTCGCGCATCACCGAAAAGCTGCAGGACGACCGCATCGGACTGATAATCTTCGCGGGGACCTCTTTCGTGCAGCTGCCCATCACCAACGACTATGTGTCGGCCAAGATGTTCCTTGGCAGCATAGGCACTGAGTCGGTGCCGGTGCAGGGTACCGCCATCGGCGACGCCATCCTCACCGCGGCCCGCGGTTTCAGCGCCCAGAGCGAGAGCAGCCGTGCGATCATAGTGATCACAGACGGCGAGAATCATGAAGACGATCCCGTGGATGCGGCGAAGCAGGCCGCCCAGATGGGAATCAAGGTCTACACCATAGGCGTAGGGTCGCTGCGCGGGGAGCCCATCCCGGTTGAAGGCGGCCTGATGAAAGACAAGGACGGCAACATCGTGGTGACCCACCTCGACGAGGGCACCCTCCGGCAGGTTGCCGAAGCCGGAAACGGCGCCTACGTGCATGCCGGGAACGAGGAGTTCGGACTCAATCCCATCCTGAACGACATCAACAAGATGGAGGACGAGGTTTTCAACTCCGTGATTTTTGAAGAATACGACGAACAGTACATGTATTTCCTGGCCATCGCGCTCGTGCTGCTGGTGCTGGAAATGCTGATAGGAGAGAGACGTTGGAAAAAGACTTTGTTCTGATGAAAAGATTACTGTGCATATTGCTGATACTCGGCGCATTGCCCCTGTCCGCCCAGGTCGACAGGAAGGATGTGCGCGCAGGCAACCGCAAGTTCCGCAAAGGGGATTACAAGAACGCGGAGATCGACTACCGCAAGGCCGTGGTGAAGGACAGCCTGTCGATGGCCGCCGAGTACAATCTCGCTTCCGACCTCTACCGTCAGGAGAAGTTCGACGATGCGCAGGCCGCTCTCGAAACCGTGAAAGACGTGGCTCCGGCTTCGAAGGATGCGGCTGCCTACTACTATAATCTGGGCGATGTCGCCCTGCAGAAAAAAGACTACGGCGCCGCGGTAAACGCTTTCAAGGAGTCGCTGCTGCTCAGTCCCGGCGACCTCGACGCCAAGGAAAACTACATCTACGCGAAGCTGATGCTGAAGAATCAGGGCGGAGGCGGCGGAAACGACGACCAGAACCAGCAGGACCAGGACAAGAACCAGGACCAGCAGAATCAGGATCAGAACAAGGATCAGCAAGACCAGCAAGATCAGCAGGATCAGAATCAGGACAGGCAGGACCAGCCGCAGGATCAGCCGGCCAGGATATCTCCCCAGCAGGCCCAGCAGATGCTCCAGGCAGTGCAGGCCAAGGAGAAGGAGACCCAGGACAAGGTGAACAAGCAGAAAGCGGCGGTGATGCAGTCGCGCCAGAAAGAAAAGAATTGGTAGATTTATGAAGAAATTCCTGACAATAGTGACGGCCGCTCTGGCGTACCTCGTTTCGGGTGCGCAGACGGTGCAGGTGGAAGCCCCCAACCTCGTGTCGGCCGACGAGCAGTTCAACGTGACCTTCTCGGTCGAGGGAGAACACGCTCCGAGCCAGTTCGAATGGACTCCGGGAGATGGCTTCAGACTCATCTGGGGCCCCCAGAAAGGCACTTCCACTTCGATCAGCATAATGAACGGCAAGCGCTCGAAGAGCGTCACCAATTCCTATACCTACGTGCTGATGCCGACGGGCACCGGCAGCCATACCCTGCCCGCGGCGGTGGCCACGATCCAGGGGAAGAAGGTCTCTTCTCGGAGCTTTACCATAGAGGTGGTGCAGGCACGGCAGGCATCGTCTTCGCAGGGGAGCGCCTCCGGGCAGGGCAGAAGCAGTGCGGCCGGAAGCGCCGGGGAAGCCGTATCTTCCGACGACATCTACATGCGTCTGCTGGTGAACAAGACCAGGGCCGTGGTGGGGGAGGGCGTCACCGCAACTCTCAAGCTCTACCAGAGGGTGAGCATTGGCGGATTCGAGAACGCCAGTTTCCCTTCGTTCAACGGATTCTGGAGCCAGGAACTGCAGACTCCTTCCAATATCGAGTTCAAGCGCGAGAACGTGGGCGGGGAGATCTTCAACACCGCCGTCATCCGCAGCTGGAACCTCATCCCGCAGAAGGCGGGCGACTTTGAAATAGAGCCGGCGGAACTGGTGTGCCTCGTGAACGTGAGGACGTCGTCTTCGTCGGGCAGCATCTTCGACAGCTTCTTCCAGGACAGCTACCGCCAGGTACGCAAGAAGGTGAGTTCCCAGCCGGTGACCCTGCATGTGTCGTCGCTTCCTGCCGGCGCTCCGGCTTCGTTCGGAGGTGGCGTGGGCAAGTTCGACATGAAGGCCGAGCTTACCAGGGACTCGCTGAAGACGCACGACGCCGCTTCCCTGAAAGTGACCATCTCCGGGACGGGGAACCTGTCGCTTCTCACGGCTCCCAAGATTTCCTTCCCTCCGGATTTCGAAGCCTATGACGTGAAGTCGTCCGAAAGCGGACGGACCAGGGTGTTCGAATATCCTTTCATCCCCCGCAGCCATGGGGAATTCGAGATAGGACCGGTCGAGTACAGCTACTACGACATCGGCTCCGGAAAATATGTGACGCTGAGTTCCGGCCCGCTGCCGCTTTCCGTGGCGAAAGGCCCCGAACTTGAAGGCGCGGTGCCCGCCGGAGGGCAGCTGGTGCAGAGCCGGCGCGACGTGAAGGACCTCGGCAGCGACATCCGCTACATCTCCACCAGGACGCCGTCGTTCTCTCCGGCCGGAAACTTCTTCGTGTGGTCGCCCCTGTTCCGGGGTCTCGCCGCCGGCCTGATCGTCGCCGCGGCCGCAGTCTGGTTCATCCTCCGCAGGAGAGCCGCCCGCAAGGCCGACGTCGTGGGAAGCCGCGGACGCAGCGCTACCAAGATGGCCCGCAAGCGCCTCTCGGTTGCCGGAGACTTCCTCTCCCGCAACCTCTACACCGCATTCTATGAGGAACTGCACAAGGCCCTGCTGGGCTTCATCGGCGACAAGCTGAACATGGATGCCGCCGACCTGAACAAGGACAATATAGTCGAAAGGCTCTCGGCCGAAGGCGTTCCGGAGCAGGTCTGCTCGGAATTCGCTTCGCTGCTCGACGCCTGCGAATATGCGCGCTATGCCCCTGATTCCGGGCACGATGCCATGAACAGCCATTACGAGTCGGCTGTTTCCGTGATTTCCGCCATCGATTCTTCCATGAAAAAGAACAACAAGAAAGGCGCAGGAGCCGCCGTGCCGGTCCTGCTGCTGATGATGATACTGCCTTTTGGCGCCCGTGCCGAGGCGTCCTACCCCGATTCTCTCTGGAATGCAGGGGTGGCGGCCTACAGCGAAGGGCAGTGGGATGTGGCCGAACAGGCCTGGACTGCAATTGCGGATATCGGCTGCGCCGGTCCGGAAGTCTGGTGCAACCTGGGCGATGCCTGCTTCAAGCAGGACAAGCTCGCCGAGGCCATACTTTATTATTCGCGTGCTCTCAAGCTCGATCCCTCATATTCGGACGCGCGCTACAATCTCGAGTTCGTGCAGTCGCTCACTCGCGACAGGATAGATTCCGTTCCGGAATTCTTCCTTCACAGCTGGCTGCGGAAACTCTGCTGGGCGCTTCCTTCGGATGTCTGGGGCTGGATAGGCATGGTGCTGCTCGCAGTTTTGCTCGGGGCAGTGCTGATGTTCCTGCTCGGAGCCGGCTCTCCGGTGCGCAAGGCAGGGTTCTTTGCAGGCCTTGCTGCCCTGATACTTATGGTGCTGGCCCTTGTCTTCGCATCGTGGCAGAGGCGCGACTACATGCGCAGCGACGATGCCGTGGTGATGCGTCCCGTGGTGTCCGTCAAGAGCGCTCCTGCGGAAAACGGCACGAAAGATTTGTTCATTTTGCATGAAGGCACCATTCTGGAGGTGTTGGATTCGGTGGGAGATTGGTGCAATATACGCCTTTCAGACGGTCGTGAGGGGTGGTTGAAGGCCGATGTTGTGGAGATTATTTAAATGTTCATTAATTGTCAATATTTTTGTAAATTAACGAAATCTTCCTATATTTGCATCGCGAATCTCCAAATCCGCAGTTTAGTTTGTAGTTAAATTTTAGTTAACTAAATAAAAAAAAAGTATGAAAAAGTTTTTCGCTATTGCTGCCGCCCTTCTTATCGGTGTTGCTGCTTTCGCACAGGAAACCAACAAGGATGAGAACGGAAACTACAAGTTCGGTGGCTATGAAACCAACAAGTTCGGACAGAACTGGTTCGTAGGTGGTGGCGTAGGTCTCAACACTCAGACCAACGCTCCTTACTACATTATTGGTAGCCTT
>CAMOIZ010000057.1 GCA_946616385.1 uncultured Bacteroidales bacterium
TACCCTTCAGACGCTTGATGTAAGACTCGATCACCTCGCGGCGGGCACCCGGACGCGCACCGGAAATGGCATCGGCAACCAGCACGATGGGCGAAATGGTAGAGGTCATCTCCATCTCCTCGTGGTGAGCGCCGATAGCGTTCACGATCTCGGGACGCTCCTTGTACTGCTCTGCGAGCTTGGCGCCGAGAAGTGCGTGAGGCAGATCGGGATCCTCGTCGGAAACCTTGCCTATATCGTGCAGGAGACCAGCGCGCTTGGCAAGTTTGGGATTAAGGCCGAGTTCGGAGGCCATCACGGCTGCGATATTTGCAACCTCGCGGGAGTGCTGCAACAGGTTCTGGCCGTAGGAGGAACGGTATTTCATGCGACCGATCAGCTTTACGAGCTCGACGTTGAGTCCGTGAATGCCGAGGTCGATGCAGGTACGCTTGCCGGTCTCGAGGATCTCGTCTTCGAGCTGACGGCTCACCTTGGCCACCACTTCTTCGATGCGTGCAGGATGGATCCTGCCGTCGATCACCAGCTGATGCAGGGCGAGACGGGCGACTTCGCGGCGGACAGGATCGAATGCAGAGAGCATGATGGCGTCGGGAGTGTCGTCCACTACGATTTCGACGCCGGTAGCAGCCTCGAGAGCACGGATGTTGCGGCCTTCGCGACCGATGATGCGTCCCTTCACTTCGTCGTTGTCGATGGGGAAGGTGGTGACGGCATTCTCGATTGCGGTTTCAGTCGCAGTGCGCTGTATTGTATTGATTACTATGCGCTTGGCTTCCTTGGCAGCATTCAGGCGGGCGTCATCCATGGTGTCGTTGATGTATGCCTGGGCCTCTGTGCGTGCCTCAGCCTTGAGATTCTCAACGAGCATCGCCTTGGCCTCGGACGCGGTCATGCCTGCAACGGTCTCGAGCTGCTTGTTCACCTGGGCGGTAAGGCGTTCGCACTCCTCCTGGCTCCTCGAGAGTTTCTCCATCTGGGCCTTCACCTGGCCGCGCGCACTTTCGATCTCATGCTGCTTGCGGCCGAGTTCGCTGGCCTGCTGGCCGAGCTGGGATTCCTTCTGATGAAGAGCGTTCTCCTTATCCTGGATCTGCTTGTTCTTGTTGTTTATATAGTCGTCGTGCTCACTCTTGAGCTGTAGGAATTTCTCTTTAGCCTGCAGGATCTTCTGCTGTTTGATCTGCTCGGCTTCCATTTCAGCCTTCTGGATGATGGCCTCGCTCCGGCCTTTCATAGAGGCCTTGTGGGCAAGTATGTATACGGCCAGGGCCACTATGGCGCCTGCTACGGCCGATAATAAATAGAACAACATAATATATAGTGTTTTAGTATGTCAATAAAAACGGCACCTGCGCATTGGTGCAGATGCCGTATAAAACCCGTTAGTCCATTGCAGAATAATATTCTGTAAGATTTGGGCTCCGTCCTGGATCTGGCTTCCTGTCGGGCAGGCATGTCATCCTCAGCACGAGTTCACCCGGTTCCGTGGAACTTGTTTTGTTTCGCAAGGACGGACTAACGGTTACTGTCTATATCTTTCAGATAATCGGCAAGCTTGTTCGCAAGACTTTCGGCTTCAGCCATGGCCGCGTTTAGCTTCGACTGGGCCGTAAGCCTCGACACCGCCTGGGTGAGGGTGACAAAAAGCAGTTTTTCTTCCAGCTTCTTGTCGGGATACCTTTCGGTGTAGCGGTCGAGCATCTTGTTGATGTCTTCCGCCGCAATCCGCATCAGCCTCTCCATATCCGGAGTAGAGGCCTTGAGCTGGAACTGGTTTCCTGCAATATTGAGGGTGATGTTCTGGTCCATACTCAAGCTTCAAGCAATGCGATACACTTGTCAATTTCCGCAATCAGCCGGGTAAGTCGCTGCTTGGCTTCGGGATTGCCTCCCTCTGCGGCGAATGCGCTCTTAAGCCTCTGATTGTCTATCTGTCGATTCAATTCAGCAATCTGCGCTTTGCAGGCATCGAGTTCGGATTGTTTCTGTTCAAGAAGCAAGGCCGCATCGTCTGCACGTTTCTTCTCGCCTTCGTAGAGGGCGATAAGTCGGTTTATATGTGACCTGACATCTTCCAGCATATCCGGGCTCTTGACCTACAGCATACAAAAATAATAAAAAATCTCAAAAACAAGCGCTCCGAACTCAAGATTTCTCCTGAGCGGCAACCTCGGGGAGATTTACTTTCCTGTAGCGTTTCTGACGCTTCTTCCAACGCTCCTTGGCATACTCCTGCATGTCGCTCACCTCGTCCATCTCGTCCATAATCTCGAGTCCGAAGATGGTTTCGATGATGTCTTCGAGGGTGAGGATGCCCTGGAAGCAGCCGTAGTCGTCGATGATGAGGGCCATCTGCTCGCGGCTTCCCAGCAGTTTTTCCCAGATATCCGCAAGCGAAGTCTCCTCGTTGAAGAAGGAAACGTCGCGCCGCAGGGCCTTCAGAGTCTTTCCGAACTTGTCTTCCGCGAGGTCCTCGAGGGCATCGTCGCGGAGAATGTATCCGGTAATGTATTCGGGGCTCTCGGAATACACCGGGATCCTGGAATGGTGTTCGAATTCATCGGTCTCGAAGTACTCCTTCAGGGTCATGGATTCGGGAGCCACGGAGCACACCACGCGGGGAGTCATGGCCTCGTAAGCCTTTACGTTGTCGAGCTTGATGATGTTCTGGATCACCTTGTTCTCGCTGCGGTCTATCACGCCTTCCTCCTCGCCTGCATTCGCCATCGCGGACACTTCCTCGCGGCTGATCGCGGCGTCGTCCTCGTCGCCCGCGAAGCGCTTGCCCACGAAACGCATCAGTTCCACGAAGGGATACATGATCACCTGGAGTATAGAGATTCCCCTGGTAGTGAAACCCATCAGGCTGCGGTAGCGGCTGGTTCCTATTGTCTTGGGGATGATTTCCGAACACACGAGGATGAGCAGGGTGGTGAGGGCGGACATCCATCCCACCCAGGCACTGCCGAAGGCCTTGGTGGTGAGCACGCCCACGAGAGACGCCCCGAAGGTGTTTGCAATGGTGTTCATCGCCAGGATGGCGGCGATGGGACGGTCTATGTCTGTCTTGTATTTCTTGAAGGTGACAGCAGGTTTGTAACCTTCATCCTCACGCATTATTATGTATGAGAGGGGTGTGGACATGAGCACCGCCTCCAATATCGAACAAAGGAAAGAAATGCCTACGGTCAGGGCAAGGTCAAGCAGGAGCAAGAAAATATAATTCGCCTGTGTCATAAATCAAATATCTTTCAAAGATAGCAATTATTTTTCATATAGACGAATCCCCTGCAGGCGGTCAGGAGGCCGTCTGTCCGGAACAGGACAGACCTGGCAGGAAATCAGTTTCTATCTGTCGGAGTGCTTGTCCTCTGCACACTTGCGCTGCCAATCGCTTGGCGAGACGCCGAACTTTTCGTAGAACTGCTTACGGAAGTTGCACTTGTCGGTTATGCCTACCCGGTTGGCTACGACCAGAAGCCTCATGTCGGGCTGTTCGCATATCAGGCGTCTGGCTTCCTCTATGCGCAGATCCTTCCTGAAAGTCGTGAAACGCATTCCTACGATGGTGGAAAAATAGTAGGAAAGTTCTTCTTCCGAAACCCCGAATTCAGATGCCACCTGGGCCAGTGATTCGGTCTCGCAATAGCGTTTTTCGGCCACCCAGACAGCAAGTTTGCGGGAGATTCTCCCGTTCACTCTCTTCTGCACGGGCTGTTTCGCTACGGAATATGCCCGCATCAGATACTTTACCAATTGACAAATAGCTTTTTTCATAAATCTAAGTTATAAGATGGTTTGTATTGGCGAGATTCGTAATTTTTCCGTAATTTTGTGCCCGTATGTTCGAAAATTTAACAGAAAGGCTTGAGAAATCTTTCAAGATTCTCAAGGGAGAAGGCAAAATCACCGAAGTCAATATTGCCGAGACTCTCAAGGATGTCCGCAGGGCACTGCTGGACGCCGACGTCAGCTATAAAGTCGCCAAGGAATTCTGCGACACGGTCAAGACCAAGGCCATAGGCACAGGGGTTCTCACCGCCGTGAAGCCTCAGCAGATGATGGTGAAAATAGTTCACGACGAACTCGTTTCCTTCATGGGGAGCGAAGCCTCCGACATCAACATAAAAGGCAATCCCGCAGTGGTGCTGGTGGCCGGACTTAACGGTTCAGGTAAAACCACTTTCAGCGGCAAACTCGCATTCCACCTCAAACGCAAGGGCGTGAAGGTGATGCTCGCCGCCTGCGATACATTCCGTCCTGCCGCTATCGACCAGTTGAAGACCCTGGCGGAGCAGGTGCAGGTTCCCGTATTCTCCATCGAAGGGGAAAAGGATCCGGTGAAGGTGGCGAAAGCCGCAATCTCCCAGGGCGGACAGCAGGGCTACAGCGTGATCATCGTCGATACCGCCGGCCGACTCAGCGTCGACCAGGAACTGATGGACGAGATCCGCACCATGAACGAAGCCGTGAAGCCCAGCGAAGCCCTCTTCGTGGTGGATGCGATGACCGGTCAGGACGCAGTCGCGTCGGCCCTCGCCTTCAACGAAGCCATCGACTACGACGGCGTAGTGCTCACCAAACTCGACGGTGACACCCGCGGAGGTGCCGCCCTTTCAATCAAGGCGGTTACCGGAAAACCCATCAAGTTCGTGTCGACAGGCGAGAAGATGGAGGCTCTCGACATCTTCCATCCCGACCGTATCGCGGACCGCATCCTCGGAATGGGCGACGTGGTTTCGCTCGTTGAAAAAGCCCAGCAGGCAGTCGACGAGAAGGAGATGCGCGAGACGCGCAAGAAACTCGCCAGGAACCAGTTCAACCTGAACGACTTCTACAACCAGATCCAGCAGGTGCGCAAGATGGGCGACATCAAGGACCTCGCGGGGATGATTCCCGGCATGGGCAAGGCCATGAAGGATATCGACATCGACAACGACAAGGCCTTCAAGAGCACTGAAGCCATATACCACTCAATGACTCCTTTCGAGCGCGAGCATCCCGAATCCATAAACGGAAGCCGCCGCCGCAGAATTGCTGCCGGCAGCGGTACTTCTGTAGAGGATGTGAACAAACTGCTCAAGCAGTTCGAAGGCTCCCGCAAGATGATGAAGATGGCGGTCGACGGTTCTCTCGCCAAACGCCTCAAGAACTTCAGGGGTTAGAACAATAGTTCCAGATCAGCTCCTATCTTCTCCGAAGCCATTTGCTCGGGGATGAATTTCCACGCCCCGTTGCGTTCCGGCCTGTAGATGGCGCTTTCGTCCACCAGCCCGTACTCTTTCACGAAATCGTAGAGGATTTCGCGGATTTCGGGATACCTGTGGAGTATGCGGTTCTCGAGTTCGGATTCGGGTATGCCTGCGCCCTTTGTGAGCAGTCCGCCGGCCCCGCTTGCGCGGTATGAAGTGAGAGCGACCACATACTCGGCGTCGGGATCAAAAGCCGAGCCGTCGGCCATGGAACTTATCGCTACCCTCTCCCCTGCCGGCTTGGTGATATCGACGGTGTAGTTGATACCGGCCGCAGAATCGAAGTTGTAGGATCTGCCGATGAAAGACCATCCTTTCTGGTTGTTGCGGGGATCGTTCTTCTGAACTATACGTAGAGTCGTGGGCTCGTCGGGACGGGCAAGCCATCCGGAATAGGAATACTCCAGATATCCCTTAATCTCCTTGCCGGTAAGTTTGACCGTATAGAGCTGGTTCTCAAAAGGATAGATAGTGAAAAGATCGTTGTAGATCAGCACTCCTGCAGGAATCGTGCTGTTGTAGGTCAGAGGTGCGGCGAAGGCGATTTTCGCATCGCTTCCCCTCAGCATCACGGTCTGGATCAGACTTACGTAATCGCACATCCCGCTATATGCGTCGCGGGTTCGCAGATCCATTGCAAGGGCTCCTATCTCTTCTGTCGAGAAGGCCTTTACAGCTTCGAAATCTTTCCTGAAGGCCTCGCGCATGGCAGCGTCGGTCTTGCGCTTGTCGACGGGGATCAGACCGGAACTGATGGTCTTGGATGCCACCTTGCCGTCCTTGATCTCCACCGAGAGCTTTCCGTGGCCGAGGAACTTGGCGCGGTTGCCTGTATTGATTATGGCGATATCATCGTTGCTTTCGGTGAACTCGCGATGGTCGTGCGAGCATACCACGAAGTCTACTCCTTTCAGGGTATTGAAGAGATCAAGCCCCTGGGCTTCAAGCACTTTACCGCTTCCGTCACCCGTTGCCGAATGCACCGAAACTATCACCACCTGCGGTTTCTCCTTTGCGGTAAGGCGGTCGACATCTTCCTGCACTTTGGGGACAAGGCTCTCGAAATGCATGCCGCTCCACAGGCTCTCGTCCATCCAGGCGGGATTGTTGGCATTGGTGTAACCGAGGACCAGAACCTTGAGACCGGCGCGCTTGAATGTCTTGTAGAGCTGGAAGTAGGGCTTGCCGTTGTCGTTGCGTATTGCATTTCCTCCTAGGAAGGGAATGCCGTGGCTCTTCAGTTCCTTCGCCACTTTGTCGTAGACTGCATGTCCGGTCTCCACGTCGTGGTTGCCTACGGTGATGGCATCGTATTTCATATAGGACACGAGCCTGCTGAAAAGGTGTTCGGACTTGGTGTCTACGAAGTTGTAATAGTAGCTTGCGTTGTCGCCCTGAAGGCAGTCGCCGGCATCTATCAGCATCACATTCTCCGCCCCGTCGGCCGTACGGATGCTGTCGACGTAATAATTGACCGCCATCAGGCTCTGCCTGGTGCCTTTCTGCACATAAGTGGAATCGAACCACCGGCCGTGCACGTCGTTGGTGGTAAGCAGATGCAAAGTGTGGACACCGTCCTTGGGGCCGCAGGAGGCCAGGGCAAGGACGGTTAAAACATATACTATCTTTTTCAT
>CAMOIZ010000058.1 GCA_946616385.1 uncultured Bacteroidales bacterium
CCCGACCCCTACGTCCCGAACGTAGTGCGCTACCAACTGCGCTACTTCTCGAAAACAAAGGCGCGGACATTACCGCGCCCCGTCTATTTTAGGAAAGCTTGTTGATGTACAGAGCAATACCACTCTTCAAGTTCGAAGCTTTGTTCTTGTGGATGACACCCTGCTTCGCAAGCTTGTCGATCATTGCATAAACCTTGGGGGCTTCTGCCTCTGCAGCTTTCTTGTCGGTTGTGGTGCGGATCGCGCGGATGGCGTTCCTTGTTGTTTTTGCATAATACCTGTTATGCAACTTCCGCCTTTCGCCTTGGCGATTGGCTTTCTCAGCTGATGCGTTATTTGCCATTGTTATACTTTTTAAAATTTTTGGTAGTGGGTAGGAGAATCGAACTCCTATTGCAGGAATGAAAATCCTGAGTACTAACCGTTATACGAACCCACCAGCATTTCAAAGGAGTGCAAAGGTACGAATATTTTTTAATAACGCAACTACTTTTCGTCCATTTTTTTGTTCCACTCCCAAGAATAAAGCAAAGATTCCACCTGACGGAGGTATTGACGCTTGTCATATTTGGGTGCATAGACAAATGCGTCGCACACTATGACATAGATTCCGTCGGGGCTGTAGAAGGAGTGCGAGACGAAAGGTCCGCCCATGTAATCGTTCGCTACTTCCCAGTATCCGCGGGTTTGGGCGAAGTCCCTGCCCTGATATTTGAGGTATTCCACGGTAGGGGTGGGGATGGTGCCGGTGGTCATGTAGGTGTTCTCGAACATGCCGGGCACATTGTTGCGCAGCACCTCGTTGCGGTGGGCGATGATGGTGGCGGGGCTGAAGTCCGACTTTATGCCCAGCGCAGGATAGCGGTATACGAGAACTCCCTGGATCGTGTACTGCTTCTCGTCCGCAATCCAGATGAAGTCGTCGGTCTTCTTCTTGAGCTGATAACCGATGGGGAAGTGGAGGCTGCCGCCGAAAATCTCGCTCACCATGGCTGCGAGCGGTTTCTCCTCGTAAAGCATGGTGTTGCGTATCACACGGTCACGCTCGGCCTGTTCAATGAACGACTCAATCTTCTTTCCCTCGTCCTTGAGCAGCTGCTCTGCGGTCTGGGAGTCGGGAGCGGCTATGCTCACCACGGCCTGGGGAGATGCCCACACATCGTGCAGATACTTTACTCCGGTATTCGCCACCTGGGGATTGATGTCGAAGAAAACGATGTTCCTGTGTACCTTGAACATGTCGGTGAAACTGCCGTGAGGCACGTTCGAGAGGGAATAGAGGGGTTCGCGCATCACGAACCACGGGCAGTCGCATGCAAGCAGTTCGCGGGTGGCGTTGCCTACTGCACCTTCCCAGTCGGCTTTCTCTATTACAACGATGATCTCTCCTGCCTTCCCGCTGACGTTGGGAAGCAGGGCTCCGTGCCGGCTGCCGCATGAGCAGAGGGCGAGCACGATCAGTGCGAATGTGAGTATTCTTTTCATATAGTTAGTGTATTAATCGTCCGATGTCGTTGCCGAAGGCGAGCATCATCAGCGCCAGCAGCAGTATCATTCCAACCATCTGGGCCGCTATCATGAAACGGTCGGAGGGCTTGCGCCCGGTGATGATCTCGAACAGGGTGAAAACTATGTGCCCGCCGTCAAGCCCGGGAATGGGCAGCAGGTTCATCACTCCGAGCATGATGGAGAAAAGCCCAAGCAGGAATACGAACTGATACCAGTCCCACGAGGAGGGGAAAACCTGCCCTATCGCAATGAAACTTCCCACCGACTTGTATGCCCCGGAGGAAGGAGTGGCCAGGAGCCTGAGGTCGCGCAGGTATCCTCCTATGGTGGATCCCGTGAACTTCAGACCGGCTGAAATGGCCTTGAATCCCTTGTAGTGCATGGTGCGGATTTCGGGATTCTTCATGTATACCCCGATGCGTCCGGCGCTGTCCACCTTCACGCTCATGGTTATGGTGGCGTCATCGCGCAGCACTTCTGCAAGCAGGGAGTCGCCGGGATGCTTGGCGAAGATGGCCCGGCCGTCCTGCAGGAACTCCACTTTCCGGCCGTCGACCGAAGTGATTCTGTCGCCCTTCCTCAGACCGCTTCCGGCGTTGACACCGTCCGCGGCCACGGAATCGATGCAGAAAGGAACCGCAAGGTCGAACATGAACTGCGAGTTGAGCACATCCGAGAGCATCGCCCCGTCGATGTAGAGCGTCACGGTGTCGGTGCCGCGTAGGATGGTCGCCTTGCGCACTTTGCGCCGGGCGAGATCGGCCTGCAGCATGCCGAAGTTTTCGGGAACATAGTCGTCGAAGGCGAGAATCTCGTCGCCGGCCTTGAATCCCATCTCGCGTGCAAGCTCGTTGGGGTAGATACTGTTTCCCTTGTTCGGGATGTAGCTCTGGCCCCAGACGGCCATTATGATGGTGAATGCAATGATTGCGAAAATGAAGTTGTAGAGCACTCCTCCGGACATCACGAGCAGGCGCTGCCAGGGATTGTGGGTGCGGAACTCCCAGCTCTGCGGCTCGCGCTTCATCTGGTCGAGATCCATGCTTTCATCGATCATGCCCGCAATTTTGCAGTAGCCTCCGAGCGGGAGCCATCCAATGCCGTATTCGGTCTCCCACTTGAGGGCGGACGGGCAGAGACGGGTGAACCACTTGCTGCGCTTGGTGCTGAACAGGAAGGTGCCGCCTGCGTCGAAGAACAGGAAGAACTTCTCCACGCGGATGCGGAAAAGCTTCGCGAAAGTGAAGTGCCCGAATTCGTGCACCACGATCAATATGGACAGCGCAAGGACTACTTGCAGGAATTTGATCAAAAAAACCATCAGCGGATTGATGCCCGGGTAATGTCCGCCACTTCTTCGTGCGTGGCGAAAATGTCGTCGAGCGAAGGAGTTGCAGCAAAATTCAAGCCATCAAGGGCTTTTTCGCACAAACGTGCGATATCGTAGAATCCTATGCGGCCTTTGAGGAAGGCGTCAACGGCGACTTCGTTGGCGGAGTTGAGGGCGCAGGGAGCGTTTCCGCCCCGCCGTATGGCCTCGTAAGCGAGGGCCAGGCAGGGGAAGCGCTGCGTGTCGGCATCGCTGAAAGTCAGTTTCCCTATCTGTCCGAAATCGAGTTTCCTGTTGCCGACCGTGATCCTCGAAGGGAAACTCAGGGCGAAGCCTATCGGCTGGCGCATGTCGGGAGTGGCCATCTGGGCGATTACGGCCCCGTCCTCGAACTCGACCATGGAATGAATGACGGACTCGGGATGCACCACGACCTTGATCCTGTCTGCGGGAATGTCGAAAAGCCAGCGGGCCTCTATCACCTCGAAGCCCTTGTTCATCATTGTCGAAGAGTCGATGGTCACCTTCTTCCCCATGCTCCAGTTGGGATGCTTGAGGGCGTCTGCGGCCGTAGCCTCTGCGATCTGCTCCCTCGTCCAGGTGCGGAAAGGCCCTCCTGAGGCTGTGAGATGGATTTTTTCAACCGCGTTCCCCTGTGCTCCGAGAAGGCATTGGAAGATGGCCGAATGTTCGGAGTCCACAGGAAGAATCACCGCGTTGTGCTCGCGCATGGTGCGGGTGACTATGCTGCCTGCGGCCACCAGGGTCTCCTTGTTGGCAAGAGCGACTATCTTTCCCGCTTCAAGCGCGGCCAGAGTGGGTTTCAGCCCGCTGAACCCGACCATCGCCCCTACGACTATGTCGACCTCGGACGCCGCGGCCAGGGAGCAGAGGCTGTCGATGCCGGTAAATACCTTGCTGCCGCTGTCTTTCAGCGCGTCGGACACTTCGGCGTATTTGTCGGGATTGCAGATTACCACGTTGTTGACGTCGAACTCCTTCGCCTGGGCAACCAGAAGATCGGTGCTGTTGAGGGCGGAAATCAGTTCCACCTCGAAAAGATCCCTGTGCTGACGCACTATGTCCAGTGTCTGTGTACCGATTGAACCGGTGGAGCCGAGAATTGCTATTTTCCTTTTCACTTTCCTCTAGAATTTACAGTAATTTGCCGGGTCGATGGCTTCGCCGTTGTGCCAGAGCTCGAAATGCAGATGATCTCCGGCGGTGAGGGTTCCGGTGCTTCCTACCAGCGCCACGGGAGTGCCCGCGGAAAGCTTGTCGCCGATTTTTACCATCAATTTCTGGTTATGCTTGTAAAAAGAGACGATTCCGCTTTCGTGTTGAATCGCAAGAGTGTATCCGTCGGCGTCGGTCCATCCGGCGAAAATGACGGTGCCGTCGAGAACCGCACAGACCACGGAATTGGCAGGAGCGGTAATGTCGACTCCGGGATGCATCACCACGTCGAAACCCTGCGAAATGGTGCCCTTCAGGGGAGTGAAGAAGTGCTGGCCTTCGAGGGGAAGCTCACGTTTACGGTCAGAAATCGCGAACTGCTCGTTGCTGCTCACGCTGCTTCGCAGCAGGGAGTCCCCGCGTATTATTTCAGCGTCGCTGAGTTTGCGGAGATACTCTTTGGTGTTGGATGTGAGGAGGCTGTCGGCTCCCAGAGTCTCCTCTCCTGCAAGGATGCGGCTGAGATTCCCGGCATAGAGGGCCCAGCGTGTCATCTCGTTTTCCAGAGAGTCGATTTTCAATGCGTTGGCGATGGCTCCGCGCTTGAAATGATCGTCCGGATAACCAGGAATCGTGGTGCGCAGGGGAGTGAAAGCTATCAGCGACCAGGCGAGCAGCGATACCACCACGACGGCGGTAACGGCTATCACCGCGAAGCCCAGGCTGGAGAATCTCCAGAACTTGATACGGCGGTGGGTCTGGTCTTCAACCAGAGTAAGCCTGAAGACTTTATTCCATTCTATTGGATTTCTTTTTCCCATATTATTCTTAAATTTGCATCCTGATGGACAGGATGATAGGAATCGATTACGGACGCGCAAGAGTAGGTGTCGCCATGAGCGACCCTCTCGGCATTTTCGCATCCCCCCTCGAGACCGTAGCTTCTGCAAAGATAATAGATTATCTTCAAAAATTATGCGCTTCCAACACCGTTGTGCGCTTCGTGGTGGGTTATCCCATGAATCTTGACGGCCGTCCTTCCGAAGCTGCAGCCGACGTGGACGTGTTCCTGAAGCAGCTCGCAAAACACTTCCCTTCCGTACCCGTCAGCCTTGAAGACGAGCGTTTCACATCCGTGCTTGCGCACAGGGCGATGATCGACGGAGGGATGAAGAAAAGCGACCGGCGCAAGAAGGAATCGGTCGACCGCATCAGCGCGGCCATCATCCTCCAGAGTTACATGGACAGAAACAAACAGCAATGATAAGACCTATTTTCCTTTACGGATCCGGCGTCCTTCGCGAGAAGGCCGTTCCTGCGGATCTTTCAGACAAAGAAAAACTCAAACAACTGGTCACCGACCTCTGGGACACCCTTGCCGAGAGCGAGGGCTGCGGCCTGGCGGCACCCCAGATAGGGGAGAGCGTGCGCGTCGTGGTAGTGGACGGTGACGTGATGACCGACGTTTACGACTATCTCAAGGGGTTCAAACGCACTTTCATCAACCCTGTGGTGCTCGAAGAAAGCGAGGAGACCTCCACCTACAACGAGGGCTGCCTGAGCGTCCCCGGCGTTTATTGCGACGTCGTGCGCCCCAAGAAGATCAAGGTGGAGTATTACGATGCGGATCTGCAGAAGCAGGTGGAAGAATTCGACAACTTCGCGGCCCGTATGGTACAGCACGAATTCAGCCATCTCGACGGCGTGCTCTTCACCGACCTCGTGGCCCCTATCCGCAAGAAACTCGTGGTGAAGAAACTGCAGCGCATCGCCTCCGGAAAGGTGCCTACCCGCTATAAATCGAAAATCAGATAATTATTATATTTGCAAGGATAACACTAAATATTTATGGGAGCATTTCACGCATACGACATCAGAGGTATCTACAATGTAGATTTCGATAAAGACACCGCCTACAAGGTGGGCTATTTCCTTCCTGAACTTCTCAAAACGGACAAGGTGCTTGTAGGACGCGACTGCCGCGTCTCTTCGCCGGAAGTGCACGACTATCTCGTGAAGGGCATCACCGATGCCGGCGCAGATGTCGACGACATCGGCCTCAGCAGCACGCCCCTGGTATATTTCGGAACGGCCAACTATGGCTACAAGGCCTCCGTGCAGATCACCGCATCGCACAATCCCGCCGAATACAACGGCATGAAGGTTTCCCGCGAGAACGCCCTCCCGGTTGGCCTCGACACAGGTCTCGGCCAGATCAAGGCATGGATAGAAGAGGGACGCCCCACTCCTCCCGCCGCCCGCAAGGGTGTGGTGAAGGAAATCGACATCAAGCCCGACTACATCAAGTTCCTCAGCAAATACAAAGGCGACTACAGCAATCTCAAGATCGCCTTCGACCTTTCGAACGGCATGGCCAATCTCTTCGCCAAGGAGATTTACAAGGGAGAGAATGCCGAATGGCTCTTCGATACCATCGACGGACGCTTCCCCAATCATGAGCCCAACCCGCTGATTCCCAAGAACGTGCAGCCTCTCAAGGACCTGGTTGCAAAGTCCGGGGCCGACCTCGGCGTAATCTATGACGGCGATGCCGACCGCGTGATGTTCGTCGACGACAAGGCCCGTTTCGTGGC
>CAMOIZ010000059.1 GCA_946616385.1 uncultured Bacteroidales bacterium
CCGGCATCGACAGGCGTGTGATCGTATCCGGCATCGCCGAATACTACAGCCCCGAAGACATGCTCGGAAAACAGATCTGCATCCTCGCCAATCTCAAACCCCGCACTATCAAGGGGATCGAGAGCAAGGGAATGATCCTTATGGCAAAGCAGAACGATGGCACCATGCGTTTCGTCACACCTCAGGAAACGGTGGTGAACGGTGCACAGATAGGCTAGCCTTTCTTGCGGATGATACTGATTCCGTCGCGAAGCGGCAATATTACGACCTCCACCCGGGGGTCGTTTTTTATATGGTCGTTGAATTCCTGCAGGGCCTTGGTCCACCTGCCGCCTAATTGCACGTCATCGGCTATAATCAAGCCTCCGGGGGAAAGAATGGGCATGATCGCCTCGTAATAGGTAATGTACGAATCTTTGTCTGCATCGATGAAAGCGAGGTCGTATGGCCCTTTCAAGGACGGCAGAGTGGCTGCGGCGTCGCCTATATGCAGGCTGATGCGGTTCTCCACCCCGCAGCGCCTCCATCCCTCGCGAATGATATCTTCGAGTTCATCATCGATTTCCAGTGTGTCGAGATGCCCGTCCTCGGGCAGGGCAAGGGCAATGCATGCTGCGGAATAACCTGTGAATGTCCCGATCTCGATGGCGTTGCGGCTGCGGCTGATCTTTGTCAGAAGGTTCAGCAGTTTGCCCTCTACCGGGCCGCTCATCATTCTGGGGTAGTTGGTATGGATATTGGTTGCGGCCTCTATCCATTCGAGACCTTTTTCCGCTTCTGTCATCCTACTTCTTTTTGATGCTGCGCAGCTCGTGGGTGTCGGTAGTGAATACGAGTTCGTATTTCCTGTTGCTGGAAGAAGATCCGATCTCGACCTTGACGTTCGCGAATTTCTCTGCGTTGTTGAATGCCGCAGCGGCTGCGGCCGGGTCGGAATAGACTGGGCCTATAATCTTGGATGTCAGGGCTTTGAGTCCACGATAGGCTACTCTGTCCGATTCCATTGCCTTGCTTATGAAAGTCTGCATGATGTCGATGTATGCAGGGAGGTAGAGGAGTTCGTCGCCGCCGCCCATTTCGGCAGGTGCGATAGGAATGCTGACGGCATCGAATCCCTGCTTCAACTGGTTTTCGGCATCGGGGTCTCCTCCTTTGCTGAGGGTCATGTAGGTGAAGTCGGCGTCGAAGGTGAAACGGATGAAATAATAAAGATCCGTATATCGTTCGCGGGTGTAATCGCTTACCGTGCAGAACTCGTAGGGAGAAATCATCCAGCGGCTGGAAATCTCTTCTTTGAGGATGGCGTCGAATACTTCCTGCCCGGTGAGTACCACCCTTGTCGTGCGCGAAGGGAAGTCTTCGAGTCTTGCTTTTTTCGTATATACTCTCCCCTGGCCGAATGCGGCACACTGGCAGAGGAGCATGAGGATTATCAGCAAATATTTTTTCATCATCTTTCTCACGGGGGCAAATTTACACTTTATTTTATTATTTTTGTAATCTTATGAGTGAGTATATTGTATCTGCACGCAAGTACCGTCCGGATTCGTTTGAAACACTTATCGGACAGGACAATATAGCCAGGACCCTGAAGAATTCCATTCTCCGCGGCCAGTTGGCGCATGCCTATCTTTTCTGCGGTCCGCGCGGTGTCGGCAAGACGAGCACGGCCCGTATCTTTGCAAAAACAATCAACTGTCTGCATCCTACTGCAAATATGGAGCCGTGCGGGCAGTGCGAGTCGTGCGTGTCGTTCGCGGAAGGCAGGTCATACTGCATCTACGAACTCGACGCGGCGTCCAACAACAGTGTCGAAGACATCAAGACCCTGATGGAAAAAGTGCAGATCCCTCCTCAGGTCGGCAACTACAGCGTCTACATAATCGATGAGGTCCACATGCTCAGCCAGGCGGCGTTCAACGCCTTCCTGAAGACTCTGGAAGAACCTCCGGCTTATGCCATCTTCATCCTTTGCACCACCGAAAAACACAAGGTCCTGCCCACCATACTTTCCCGTTGCCAGACATACGACTTCAACCGCATAGGGATCTCCGACATGGTGCGCAATCTCCGCGCAATAGCGCAGAAGGAAGGGATTACCGTAGACGATGAATCGCTTCATGTAATTGCCCAGAAAGCGGACGGCGCAATGCGCGACGCTCTCACCATATTCGACCAGACGGTGGCATTCTGCGGGAACGACATCCACTACGCCGATGTCATCCGCAACCTTGGAGTACTCGATTATGAATATACTTTCAAGCTGGTAGACAATTTCCTGGCGAAAGACTATGCTTCCGCCCTGCTCGGTTTCGACGATATCCTTGCCAAGGGCTTCAACGCCCTGCATTTCGTGTCGGCTCTCGGAGAACACTTCCGCAATCTGCTGGTGGCCCGTACTGGTGGTCTGGATTCACTTCTCGACCTCCCCGATTCCCTGAAGGCACGTTACCGCGAACAGGCGGCCCGGTGCAGCGTGAAGTTCCTTTACGACGCCCTCGGCATCACGACTGACTGCGAGGCTGGTTACAAGGGCAGCACCAATCAGCGTCTGCATATCGAGTATGCGCTGATGAAGCTCGCTTTCCTTGGCGGGGTCCCGGAGAGTTCCGTGGCGCCGGCCGCTGCTTCAGCCGATGTGATAGAATTGTTGGAGGTAGATGCCGCTCCTGCTGTTTCGGAGAAACCTAAGGAATCTAAGGAATCTGCCGCCGAACCGTCCAAGAAACGCGCTACCCGTGCCAGGGCGGTGATGTCCGGCTTGCTGTCCGACGACGAAGAAGCCCCCGAAAAAGGTGGAGAGCAGGAGAAAAAGGCCGAAACAGCACAGGAGAAGATGCCGAGCGACGACTTCGTGAGAGAGAAATGGCCGGAACTTGTGGCGGAATGTGCCAAAGGGAAACCGAGGCTTGAAAATGCGCTCAACAGCGCGGCGCTGTCTTTCGCCGAGGAAGACGGTTTCAAGAATGTCAGTTTCGAAGTTGTCAACGAGGCGCAGAAGGCCTGGATCGAGAACGGCCTTCTCAGGAATATGGAAACGAGCTTCGCCAAAATACTCGGTACCGGCAAGGTCCGCCTGTTCGTGACCGTAAAACCTGTGGAAGAAACTGCACCAAAAGTATACATGCCTGCCGAAAAGGCACAAGAATTGATGAATACCAATCCCGAGGTCCTGAATCTTGTTAAAGATCTGGGCTTGGATGCAAATTAGAAAGGAATGAAACTTCGCTGCGAGAATCTTGTAAAGAAATATGGCGTCCGAACCGTCGTGAAAGGCGTGTCGATGGAGGTCAATCAAGGAGAGATCGTGGGTTTCCTTGGTCCGAACGGCGCCGGCAAAACCACGAGTTTCTATATGATAACGGGCCAGATCGTGCCCAACGAAGGCCGCATCTTCCTCGATGACGAGGAACTTACCGGCCTGCCCATGTACAAGCGCGCCCAGAAAGGCGTGGGCTATCTTCCCCAGGAAGCCTCGGTATTCCGCAAGATGAGCGTGGAAGACAACATAATGTCGGTGATGGAAATGGCTCATATCTCCAAAGCCGCCCGCAAGGAAAGGATGGAACAGCTGATCGACGAGTTCAATCTTTCGAAGGTTCGCAAGAGTCTGGGAATCCAGCTGTCCGGAGGTGAACGCCGCCGTTGCGAGATTGCACGCGCGCTTGCCATCGATCCGAAGTTCATCCTGCTCGACGAGCCTTTCGCCGGAGTCGACCCCATAGCCGTCGAAGACATACAGTACATCATTGCAAAACTCAAGTACCGCAACATCGGTGTGATCATCACCGACCACAATGTGGGCGAAACTCTCGCTATCACCGACCGCGCATATCTCCTCTACGAAGGAACCATCCTGCAGCAGGGAACTCCGGAAGCGCTTGCCGGCGACGAAGACGTGCGTACGAAATATCTGGGTTCGGGATTCGTCCTCAAACGTTCGGTTTCGGTGGAGAGAGCCCAGAGGGAACATGAAGAATCACTTGCAAAACAGGAGGAAAACGTATGAAAATACTTGTAGTGGATGACGAACGCTTCATCCGTAACTCGCTCAAGGAGATACTCTCCGACGAAGGTTACGAGGTTGACACCGCTGAAGATGGCGCAATCGGCATCGAAATGTTGGACAAGGATCACTACGATGTGGTTTTCTGCGACATCAAGATGCCGGGCAAGGATGGGGGCGAAGTGCTGGACCATGTGGTTTCCGAAGGCATCGATTCCGCAATGGTGATGATTTCCGGCCACGGCGACATCGACACCGCGGTGGAATGTATCAAGAAAGGGGCCTTCGACTTTATCCAGAAGCCTCTCGACCTGAACCGCATCCTGATCACCGTAAAGAATGCCGCGGAACGGACCACCTTGGTGAAAGACAACAAGGTGCTCAAGAAGAAAGTGTATGGACAGCAGATGATCGGATCTTCGGCCGCGCTGCAGCACATCCGCGACATCATTGCCAAGGTTGCGCCTACGGACGCCCGAGTGCTGATCACCGGCGCCAACGGCACCGGAAAGGAACTCGTGGCCAGAAGCCTGCACCAGCAGAGCGACCGCAGCGCAATGCCTTATATCGAAGTGAACTGCGCCGCGATCCCTTCCGAACTGATAGAGAGTGAACTTTTCGGCCATGAGAAAGGCTCGTTCACCTCTGCCATCAAGCAGCACAAGGGCAAGTTCGAGCAGGCCGACGGCGGTACCCTCTTCCTCGACGAGATAGGGGACATGTCGCTGGCCGCCCAGGCCAAGGTGCTGCGGGTGCTGCAGGAGAAAAAGCTCTCCCGCGTAGGCTCCGACAAGGATATCCAGGTGGATGTGCGCGTGATTGCCGCCACCAACAAAGACCTGCTTAAAGAAATAGAGGAAAAACGTTTCCGCGAGGACCTCTACCACCGGCTCAGCGTAATCCTGATCAAGGTCCCTACTCTGGATGAGCGCAAGGAAGACATCCCTGAACTGGTCGACTATTTCACCGAACAGATTTGTGCGGAGAGCGGAAAGAGCAAGGTGGAATTCAGCGACGGAGCACTCAAGCTCCTCATCGCCCGCCATTGGCCCGGAAATATCCGTGAACTCCGCAACGTGGTGGAACGCCTGCTGATACTCGGAGGCAATCCCGTGAGCGAACAAGACGTAAAAGATTTCGTATGATAACAGTTCCCGACATCATCATCGCAGTGGACGGATGGTCGTCCACCGGAAAAAGCACCTTTGCAAAACTGGTTGCAAAGCATTTCGGATTCCTTTATCTGGATTCCGGCGCAATGTACAGGGGAGTCACCCTGCTTGCAATGGAGAAGGGCCTGATAGGCCCCGAAGGCATCGACGAACCTGCCCTCAGCAAGGAGCTGGAAGCTGGTTTCGACCTTCATTTCGAACGCCCCGGTGACGGCAGTACGCGTCTTTTCAGCGGCAAGCGCGACATAGAGAAGGAGATCCGTACCATGGAGGTTTCGTCGAATGTAAGCCCGGTTTCGGCTGTGCCTTTCGTACGCGCATGGGTGGATGAACGCCTGCATGCTTTCAGCATCAAGGGCCGTGTAATAATGGACGGACGCGACATTGGCACCACCGTCTTCCCCGCCGCCGAGCTGAAAATTTTCATGACGGCCAGCGACGAGGTGCGCGCCCAGCGCCGTTTCGACGAACTTCAGGCCAAAGGAACTCCGGCCACGATGGAAGAGGTGCTCGCAAATCTCAAGGAGAGGGACTACATCGACTCTCACCGCGAGACTTCTCCGCTCAAGAGGGCTGACGATGCCTTTGAACTCGACAATTCCGACATGAATCTGCATGAGGAACTCGTGTGGATACAGGGGCTCATCCAGGGGAAATTCGGTATTCTTGGCTGATGACTGTTGAAATCGACAGGAATTCCGGTTTTTGCGGAGGAGTGATCCGGGCCATCGAGGGTGCGGAGAAACTCCTTGCCGAAAACGGCTGCCTGTATTCCCTTGGCGCCATAGTCCACAATGAAGCGGAACTCTCGCGCCTTCACCGGAAGGGCCTGATTACAGTTAGCAAGGATTGCCTTGAGGCGGAGACCGGCGCTTTTCCGGCTGAGCCGTTTTCAGGCGAAGACGGGAATGACGCCGGCGCAGCCCCGAAAATACTTCTGATACGGGCCCATGGGGAGCCTCCGCGCACTTATATACAGGCGGGCGAAAGAGGATTCAAGGTCGTCGATTTTACTTGCCCCGTGGTGCTGAACATCCAGAAAAGCATACGCGAAGCGGCCGAGCGCAATGCTCCCGAAGGGCAGATCGTGATCTTCGGCAAGATAGGACATGCGGAAGTCCTCGGCCTTGTGGGGCAGGTGGACGGGAAGGCCGTGGTGATAGAGAATTCCGTCCAGTTGGAGGAGGCTCTCTCCGACGGCCGGATCGACACGTCCAGACATATCGACATCTTCTCCCAGACCACGAAAAGCCCCGTGGAGTACGAGCAGATATGCAATACACTTGCACAGAAGATGGCGTCGCCGGATCTTCTTGCCGTGCACAACACCATCTGC
>CAMOIZ010000060.1 GCA_946616385.1 uncultured Bacteroidales bacterium
ACGATTGTCGGCGCCGGTGCCTCCGGTTGCTTCTGCGCAGCGCAGTTGCACGAGGCTCTTCCCGGGGCCGACATCCGTATTATCGAAGCAGGTCCGCGTCCTATGGCAAAACTGGCCATTACGGGAGGCGGACGTTGCAATATCAGCAATACCTTCGAGGAAGTCCGTAGTCTGGACGAAGTGTATCCGCGCGGCACGAATCTAATGAAGAGGGCGCTTGCAGAATATCCCGCCGGGCAGGTGCTCGACTGGTTCAGGCGGAGGGGAGTAGAGTTCGTTACCGAAGATGGAGGCCGTATCTTCCCTGCTTCCATGGATGCCGGAGAAATCGTCAGGACGCTTCTTGGGGCTCTGGACGGCGTACGGATCGACTGTAACACAAGGGTAGAGAGTCTTGACGATTCAGCTTTCACCGTGATCACTACGGGTGGCGGCAGGGGGATGGAAATCCTAAGGAACCTGCCGGTAGAAATCGTTCAGCCCGTCCCTTCGCTGTTCACATTCAATCTCTCGGATACCGAAGCCGGAGGAAGAAGCCTGCTCTGTACTCTTATGGGCACTTCAACAAAGGCGGTACTCTCGATTCCCGGCACCAGATTCCGCTCTGAAGGAGACCTTCTCATTACTGACTGGGGCTTGAGCGGCCCTGCAGCTCTCAGGCTATCTTCTTATGCAGCGCGGCATCTTGCCGGTAATGGATACCGTTCTCCCTTGATCATCAGGTGGATGTCCAGGACGGAAGAAGAAATCAGGATGCTGATCTCCGGTATAGGGGAGGCGAATCCTCGGAAGATGATCAAATCGGTACATCCGGACGGCATCAGCATCCGGCTGTGGGAGTATCTTCTCCAGCGTTCCGGCCTGAGGGAAGGTATGGTCTGGTCGGAACTTGGCAGCAGGGGCTTGAACCGTCTGGTGCAAGTGATTCTGGCGGACGATTATTACATCAGCGGCAAGACGCGTTTCCGCGATGAATTCGTCAGCTGCGGCGGAGTGAGCCTCTCTTCCGTCAACATGAAAACTCTCGAATGCAAGGAGCGTGCGGGCGTGTTTTTTGCAGGCGAAGTATTGGATGTAGACGCTGTCACCGGCGGTTTCAACCTGCAGGCGGCCTGGTCTACGGCACACATTGTGGCTAAAACTATTATTAACAGATATGATACGCAAGATTTCTGATTCTATCATCTACATCGGAACCGACGATTTTTCCGATCCTTTGTTTGAAAACCAGTACGAGATACCCGATGGGATGTCGTATAATTCATATATCATCAAAGACACCAAAACCGCCATTCTCGACTCTTCCGACAGCCGCACTGCCGAAGAATGGAAAGAGAATCTTATGGGGGCCCTGGAAGGTGCACAGCCGGATTATTTCGTCCTGCATCATATTGAGCCGGATCATTCCGCACTCGTACCCTGGCTTGCCGAGACTTTCCCCACGCTGCAGTTCGTGGCGACGGCCAAGGCCCTGCAGATGGTTCCCCAGTTCTATCCCGGGCTTGACCTGGAAGGGCGCTCAATCGCCGTAAAGGAAGGGGACGTGCTTGAACTCGGCGCCCACAGCCTCAAGTTCTTCATGGCTCCCATGGTTCACTGGCCCGAGGTGATGATGAGTTACGAGCAGGCTGAGAAAGTGCTTTTCTCCGCTGATGCATTCGGAAAGTTCGGCGCTCTGAGCCGTAGCGGATTCGATTCGACGGAAGAAGGGGACTGGGCCTGCGAAGCTCGCCGTTACTATTTCAACATAGTAGGGAAGTACGGCGGTCCTGTGCAGACTGTCCTGAAAAAACTGTCTTCGCTTGAAATCTCCACCATCTGCCCTCTTCACGGTCCGGTGCTGAAAGACGATCTCGGCGAGTATCTCCGCCTCTACAATATCTGGAGCAGTTACGGTGTTGAGAGCGACGGTGTGTTCGTCGCCTGCGCATCAATACACGGAAATACCCTGAAGGCGGCTGAGAAATTTGCCGATATGCTCCGCGAAAAGGGCGTGAAGGTCGCATTCTCCGACCTCACCCGCGACGATCAGGCCGAGGCTGTGGAAGACGCGTTCCGCTATGGCACGCTGGTGCTTGCTGCATCCTCATACGACGCCGGACTGTTCCCTCCCGCCGCGGAGTTCATCTCACACCTTCAGGACAAGGGCTGGCAGAACCGCCGCGTCGGTCTCATCGAGAATGGTTCATGGGCACCGTCGGCAGGCCGCGTAATGAAAGAGAGGTTCGCAGCGATGAAGAATGTCACCATACTGGAACCTCTCGTAACAATCCGGAGTTCTATGAAGGATTCCGACCTCCCTGCTATGCAAGCGCTATCAGAATCAGTAACTGCGCAACCAGAACTCGCATAAACATTGCCAGCGGATAAACCGTAGCATAGTTTACCGAAGTATAATTGCTGTCATACGCCCCCTGTGCAAATGCAAGCACGGGGGGATTTGTTGTTGAGCCTGTGATGAGGCCGCAGATCTGGAAGAAATTCAGCTTGCAGACGAAACGGCCGATGATCATGGTGACTGTTATAGGTACTATGGTAATCAGGGCTCCGTACAGAATCCACATGTAACCGCCGCCCACCAGGGAACTTACGAAGTTCTCACCTGCACCGAGACCGACAGCCGCGAGGAAGAGGTTGATGCCTATCTCGCGAATCATCATATTGGCGCTCAGCGTGGTATAGGTCGTAATCTTGAGCTTGGGGCCGAAATAGCCGAGAAGGATGGCGATGATCAGCGGACCGCCGGCAAGTCCGAGTTTGACAGGCTGGGGAATGCCGGGGAAATGTATGGGGATGCTGCCGAATATCACTCCCAGGGCGATGCCTGCAAAGATGGGCACCAGATTGGGGTGGGAGAGCGTTTCGGGTTTGTTCCCGACCACTTTGGCAACGGCGTCGATAGCTTCTTTGGTGCCTACTACCTGGATGCTGTCGCCCATTTGCAGGACCAGATTGGGACCTGCCACAAGTTCAAGTCCGGAACGCATCACACGGGTAACGGTTACACCGTAAGTGGAACGTATGTGTAGATTCTTGAGATGCTGTCCGGTAAGGGAAGACTTGGTGATGCTCAGGCGGCGGGAAACAAGATTTACGTCCATCTTCTTCCAGTCGTCCAGATGCATTGGAACCTCTTCTCCGAAAATGATGCGGATGGCATCTACGTTGTGCTGGGAAGTGACTATGAGCACCTTGTCGCCCTTCTGCAGAATAGTGTCTGATCCGGGAACGAAGATGCTGCCGTCGCGCATCATCCTGGAAACCACGAACTCGTCGGTGTGTCCGGCCATTATGCTGCCGAGGGTCTTTCCGAAGATTGCCGGATTTTCGACCTCGCAATGCATGCGGCGGGCAGACTCTGCAGAGGATTCCTCGTTGTCGAGTGTCTCGCGTTCTTTGTCGACATCCACTTTGAAGACTGCCTTGTAGAGAATCAGAAGCATTATCACGGCGAGCACGCCGAGAGGGTAGGCAACGGCGTATGACGATGCAAGTCTGGATGCGGCATCTCCGGCAGATTCGACGCTGATTCCTTCAGCAACAAGCACGTCTGAAAGAGTCTGCTGCGCGGCACCGAGACCTGGCGTATTGGTGACTGCACCGGACATTACGCCGACCATGGTATCCAGACGCTCACCTGTGAGGTAATGGATCAGTATGGCCATTCCTCCGGCCATCAGTACCATCCCGACTGCAAGGAGGTTCATGGTCACTCCACCTTTCTTGAAAGAATGGAAGAAACCGGGACCGACCTGCAGACCTATCGAAAAGACGAAGAGAATGAGACCGAAATCCTTGATGAAAGACAAAGCCGTAGGATTCGCCCTGAAGCCGAAGTGGCTGAGTATGATTCCGATGAAGAGTATCCAGGTCGAACCTATCGATACTCCTTTTATTTTGAAACGCCCCAGGAAAAGTCCAAGGGCGATAACGACTGCAAAGAGCAGTATGGTATGGGCTATGCCTGTACCGGTAAAGAGATCTGCCATACTACCACTCGTATTCGAAACGGATATCTACGGGAATCTTCTCGAGGCGGATGTTGATGAAATCGGCCTCCAGATCCTTTCCTACAGAAGAATACTTGCGGATAAACTCTTGGGCGGCAGCCTTGTTGCCCTCTGCCTGGATCTTCAGCAGTTCGCCGGCGAGAGATGCGACGGCCTTCTCGGCATTGTCATAGTTGACGGTATAGTGGCCGTTTGGATTGCGGTTGAAGGAACCGTTGGCTGCAAGGTAATTGTAGCAGATGATATTTGCGCGTCCGAGGGCCTCGGCGTTGCCGAAACGTCCGGAACGGATGAAACTCGTGAGGGCGGTGGTGAGGGCGTCCTCCTTGGAAAGTGTAGCGTTAAGCTCGTGGCGGGCCATGAGCTGGCTGGCGAGGTAAACTCCGAGGATGTCGGCCTTGGCCTCTTCGATGGTCTGGGCTTCATTGCCAAGAGCTTCGGCTACCGGGGTTCCGTTCAAGGTCTTCTTGACACCGAGGCCGTGTGCGATTTCGCGGAAAGCGATATTCCAGAAGAACGCGTTGGCATCTACGTGAGCGCGCTGGTCAACGTCGATCACTACGTTTGCTACAGGAGCTACGATCTCGTTGAACTTCGCAGTGATGATATTCTCCATGAGGATGGTGCGCGATCCGCGCTCCCTCTGCACGCGCTCGTCGAAGGGAAGGTTGATTGCGATGACCTTTACGCCGGCATTAGCCTTGCCGCCATAGTAGAGGGCGTCGCAGGAGAAGATATCGGAATGGGAACCGGGCACGAATGCCTTGTAGGCGTCATCGCAGGGGAGCATCTGCTGGAACTCGGCCATGCGGCTGGTGAGTTTGCTGAGTTCCTCGGTGCGGGCGACGTTCTTGAGAAGGACGAATGCCTCGTAGGACTTCTTGAGACCGTAGAGTTCGTCGTCATTGGTTTCGTCGGGTCCGAGGACAAGGTCCATCTTGCTGTCTTCCATCTCGAGCCAGGCGATGTCGCTGTGATAGTAGTCGTCGGACTTGAGGGCGTCGATCTTCGCAAGGAGATAGGCGCGGACGCTGGGCTTGATGGTGATGTCGGCCGCTGCGCGCAGATAGTTGCAGATCTTTTCGATATCCTCTGCGAAGTAGTTGTGGAACCACTCCACCTTGAGGCTGCCGTCATCTGAACGGGTGATCATGGTGTACGGGCTGTATTTGGCAGGATCCGCTATTGCGTCGAACTCCTCCTCGGTCATGTCGGCGGGGTAGAAGTTGGAGCCGGCGGGCATCATGCCATATCCTTCTACGAAGGGGCGTCCGCTGCGGCGGTCCCAGGGACCGTAGTTGACCTCGGCGTATGCCTTGGCGGCGGGATCCGCTATGCTCAGAAGGGCGGCAGGATCGGAGAAGGCCTGCTTCTTGTAAATTTCGTCGGCCTGCATGGCGGCGAATTTATAGAGGTTCAGGCACTCCTTGCCATTGTCGGTGATGTCGGAGAGATCCGGAGCGGCAATCTTGACTATCTGATATTTGTCGAGCTCGGTACTAAGTACGCTTTTCTTTGTGCTGTTGCACGCCACAAGCGCCAGTGTAGCGCACAAAAATGAAACAACAACTGCTTTTTTCATGACTATTTTTACAATTTGCGCGCAAAAATAGCAATAATTGTTGTCATTTCATAACTTTAAGCATACTTTATGCTCCTTGTTCTATTTTGCAATCCGCCGGGGCGAGGATGTTTTCGTCTATGGTAATTGAACCTATTTTTCCGCTTACCTTGATGTGCCCGCTGCGAGGATTCTTGATATCGGTGACATCACCTGTGATCCGGGCCTCCAGGATACTGTCCTCGAAACAACGGTCGCATGCCGTATCGAAAGTGCAGTCTTCCAGGGTAAGTCCGTCCACATAGCAAAGCGGCTGCTCACCGCTGATGTGGCAGCGTACCAGTTTCAGATTCTTTGAATGCCATCCAAGATACTCGCCGTCAAGTTCGCTGTCGTATACAGTGACGTTCTCCGTTTCCCAGAAGGCATCCTTGGTAACAATGCGGGCATTTCGTACAACGGCGTTTCTTACGTATTGGAATACATATTTCGAATCGGATTCGAGTCCGTCCACATCTACATTTTCGCAGAACATGAACGGGTAGGTGCCATCGTGCAACTTGACATTCCGGACTTTCAGGTTTTTGACCTTCCAGAAGGTTTCGTCGGCATCGTTGATATTTACGTTCTCGAGGGAGAGCCCGTTCATTTCGCGGAAGAACTTGGGGCCGTCGATGACGCTGTCGCGCATGGTCATGTCGTTGCTGTACCAGAT
>CAMOIZ010000061.1 GCA_946616385.1 uncultured Bacteroidales bacterium
TTTATTGGAACGGATCCCGGTCGGGCCGGGAATGACAACGCAAATTAGTCGTTCAGATTGAACTTCTTGAACACAACTACCTTTGCATCCTTGTCGACAGCGGCGATAGCTTCCTTCACGGTCTGCTTGCCGTCGCCCATCTGATACTCCTGAGCCTCGAGGGTGTTCTCCTTGAAGAACTTGGCGAGACGTCCCTTGGCGATGTTCTCGATCATCTGTGCAGGAAGGTTTGCAGCCTTCTCGGCGCTGACGGTCTTGATGATCTCGCGAGCCTGTGCGGCCTGTTCGGGAGTGATCCATCCCTTGGCGGTGTTACTCTCGATGTGATCCTCGGAGTCGACGTGTGCAGGGTTGATACCAGCCTTCTTGAGGGCGGCGTCAACGGCCTTCTGCACCTGCTCTTCCTTGGTCTTCTCAATAGCGACCTTGTACTCGGTGTCGACAACCTCCTTGGGGCAGTCAGCCTCGGAAATTGCAACGGGGCTCATGGAAGCGACCTGCATCACGACGCCCTTTGCGAGCTCGGCGGGAACTTCCTTGTTGAAACCCACGAGTGCACCGAGCTTGCCGGTGAGGGTGTGGATGTACTGAGCCACGAAGGGGGCCTCTACGGGAGCGTAGTAAGCGATGACGGTCTTCTCGCCGGATTTACCGGTCTGGACCTCGATGGCCTTCTGCACGGTGTTGCCGTCGGGCATCACGCAAGCGAGGAGAGCCTCGGTGTCGGCAGGGAACTGGGCGATAGCCACATCTGCGATAGCATCGGCAAGAGCCTGGAAGTCGGCATTGCGGGATACGAAATCGGTTTCGCAACCAACGCAGACAAGGATACCCTTGCCGCCCTGGATGCGTGCCTTGACGGCACCTTCGGAGGTCTCGCGGTCTGCACGCTTGGCAGCTACGAGCTTGCCTTTCTCACGGATGATGTCGGCAGCCTTCTGGAAATCGCCTTCAGCCTCTTCGAGGGCCTTCTTGCAATCCATCATGCCTGCGGAGGTCATCTTACGTAACTTCATTACGTCTGCTGCAGTAATGTTTGCCATAACTTCTTTGGTTTACTTGGATTCAACTTCTTCAGCGGGCTCGGCTGCGGGAGCTGCCGTAGCAGCAGAATCGTCGGCCGGAGCGTTTTCAGCGGAGGCCGGCGCTTTCTGCTCGGAGGCAGAAGCCTTGGCGCGACGGCTGCGGAGAGTCTTCTCTGCCTTGGGAGCTTCTTCTGCGGGAGCAGCTTCAGCTTCTTTGTCCTTCTCGAGCTTGCGCTCGTCAAGGCCTTCCTGGATAGCTGCGCAAAGTGCGGTGAGAACGCATTCTACACTCTTTGCTGCATCGTCGTTTGCCGGAATCACAAAATCAACGGGAGTGGGATCGCAACAAGTATCAACCATTGCGAATACCGGGATATTCAGACGATTTGCTTCCTTGACGGCGTTAGCCTCTTTCTGGATGTCGACCACGAACAGGGCTGCGGGGAGGCGGCTCATGTCGCGGATGCTGCCGAGGTTCTTCTCGAGCTTTGCACGCTGACGGTCGATCTGGAGGCGCTCACGCTTTGCGAGCTTTTCGAAAGTTCCATCCTCTTTCATCTTGTCGATGGTGCTCATCTTCTTGACGGCCTTGCGGATGGTGGGGAAGTTTGTAAGCATACCACCGGCCCAGCGCTCAGTCACTGAGGGCATGCCGACGGATGTGGCCTTCTCGGATACGATGTCCTTAGCCTGTTTCTTGGTGGCGACGAAGAGGATCTTGCGGCCTGATTTGGCAAGGATCTTCATCTCCTCTGCCGCCTCGTCTATCTTGACGACAGTCTTGTGCAGGTCGATGATGTGGATCCCGTTCTTCTGATCGAAGATGTACGGAGCCATTTTGGGATTCCACTTGCGGGCGAGATGTCCGAAGTGAACACCTGCATCAAGCAATTCTTGGAAATTTGTACGTGACATTTTTGTTTTCTTGTTAATTGTTTTTCCCGCTCTGCGGGTCTCTTTTCTTCAAGGACGGAGTAGCGGCCTTGCCGGTCCCCGGCCTTTTCCGCAGTGCTGCAACTATCCTGTGAAGGGTTTAAACAGCAACTGTGCGAAAGTAAAACAGCGTAAATATTAACGCTTGCTGAACTGGAAGCGGCGACGTGCTCCGGGCTGTCCGGGTTTCTTACGCTCAACCTCGCGTGCATCACGGGTGAGGAATCCGGCGGCCTTGAGAGCAGGACGGTATGCTTCCTTGTCAATCTCGCAGAGAGCACGTGCAATACCGAGACGGATGGCTTCTGCCTGACCTTTGGTGCCGCCGCCAGCGACGGTGACCTTAACGTCAAACTTACCTTCCGATTCGGTGACTGCAAACGGCTGGTTCACAATGTAACGGAGGCTGTCCTGAGGGAAGAATTCTTCCAGGGGACGTTCGTTTACGGTCACATTGCCTGCACCTGCTGCAAGATAAACGCGAGCTACAGCTGCTTTACGTCTTCCAAGGGCGTGTGTCTGTTCCATTTGCGACTTTTAGATTTCGTTCAACTTGATAGTTTTGGGGTTCTGAGCCTGGTGAGGATGCTCGGGACCTGCGTAAACGTGCAGGTTGTGGAGGATCTTTTCACCAAGACGTGTCTTGGGGAGCATACCCCTGACTGCTCTCTCTACAAGCCTTTCGGGATGATTCGATAAGAGGATCTCCTTGGGAGTGGTGAACCTCTGTCCGCCCGGATAACCCGTGTAGCGGGTGTAAACGCGGTCGGTCATCTTGTTGCCTTTAAGGGCGACCTTCTCGGCGTTGATGACGATGACATTGTCACCGCAATCCACGTTGGGAGTGAAGCCGGGTTTGTTCTTGCCGCGGAGGACAAGAGCAACTCTGGAGGCCAGACGACCAAGAGCGAGATCCGTCGCGTCAATGACAACCCACTGCTTGTCTACAGTTGCTTTGTTAAGCGATACTGTTTTGTAACTAAGTGTGTCCACTGTCTTGATCTTTAATAGTTATACTTATAAAAAAATTGCGATCCCTTAAAAATAAGGGGCCGCAAAGATAAAAAATTATTCCGATAAATCAAAATACCGCTTATGCCATCAAGAAGTTGGCCTGTACGAAAGCATTGACTGCCACGGCGGCAAAGATCAGGAAAATAAGGGCTGCAACGATGATTCCAATCACTTTCACGCGCTTGAACCAGGTCTGGTTATTCCAGCCGATTGTCTGGAACATGCTCCAGAAACCGTGTGAAAGATGGAAGAAAACAGCTGCGAACCAAACAAGGTACAGAGCTACCATCCACCAGGATTTGAAAGTGGTAACGAGCAGCAGATAAGGATTTTCGGCTTCGTTTCCGAGGAAGTCCTGAAGCTGCATCTTGGCCCAGAAATGACTCAGATGGAACAGAAGCAGGCCAAGGACGACAATACCGAGCACGAACATATTGCGGGCGCTCCAGCTGTCGGCAGCCGCCTTGCTGCTCACCTCATAGCGCTTGACACCTCCGCGGGCCTTCACATTCTGCCATGTGAGCCAGCATCCGTAGCCGATGTGCACCAGGAAACCGAGGGCGAGCACGGGGACCATGATATCGACGATGGGAAGTGCCATGAAATCGCAACCTTTCTGGAACAGACCGTCGGGAGCACCGAACTTGCCTGTGAATGTGTCGATTACCGAGAAAAAGTTGATGGTTCCGTGCAGAAGCAGGAAGATGATGAGGAAAGCTCCGCTGATTGACTGGATGAATTTCTTTCCGATGGATGAGTTGAAAATAAACATCTTTCTTGTACTTTTGGTCTGCAAATATAAGTCATTTCTTGCAAGTTTGCGAATTTTCCGATATTTTTGTTCTCCACAAACCAAAACTAAGATCGATGTACAAGAGAGTATTGCTGAAACTCAGCGGCGAAAGCCTCGGAGGCCCCGCAGGAAAAGGCCTGGATGAAGGGAGCCTGCGCAAGTTCGCCGGTGAAATCGCCACGGCGGTCAAGGCCGGATATCAGATTGCCATAGTGAATGGCGGAGGAAACATCTTCCGCGGCATCCAGGGCATAGGAAAGGGATACGACCGTGTGACCGGCGACCGCATGGGAATGCTCGCCACCGTTATCAATTCACTTGCCCTTTGCAGCGCTCTCCGCTCCGAAGGCATCAAGGCGGAAGTATTCACCGCTACGCAGATGGCACCGCTCGCGCAACTATACACAAGGGACAATGCCGTAGCCGTCCTCGAAGAAGGCGGAGTGGCGCTGATCGCCGGAGGCACCGGAAATCCTTACTTCTCCACCGACTCGGGAGCTGCGTTGCGCGCCCTTGAAATAGGAGCCGGAGCCCTGCTGAAAGGCACCCGCGTAGACGGCGTATACACTGCAGACCCCGAAAAGGATCCGACTGCAAAAAAGTACGACGAACTCACCTTCCAGGAAGCGCTCGTGAAGCACCTGAAAGTGATGGACCAGACCGCATTCGCCCTGTGCGAGCAGGGTCCCGTGCCCATAGTGGTATTCGACATCAACACTCCCGGCGGCCTGCTCAGGCTGCTGCAGGGCGAAAAGATCGGAACAATAGTTCACGCGTAGGCCTCCGGAAAGGCAATGCCGGTACCGGGCTCCCCTTGTGGGACACGGACCGGCCCTTTGCCTTTCGCGGAGGGAAATACAAGAAAACAAAATACAAGAAGATATGTTAACCGAAAGAGCAAAAGAAATCCTGAACGGCGCCGAGCAAAAGATGCTGGAGGCCGTCACGTTCCTGGAGGAAGACCTCAAAACCTACCGCGTCGGCAAGGCCAACCCGTCCATTTTCAATGGGGTCATGGTCAATTATTACGGCAGCCCTACTCCTTTGATGCAGGTTGCATCCGTCAGCGCACCCGATGCCAAGACACTGGCAATCCAGCCTTGGGAAAAGAGCATGATTCCGGTGATTGAAAAAGCCATCATGGACGCAAACCTCGGATTCACTCCCCAGAACAATGGCGAGATCATACGCTGCGTAGTCCCAGCCCTTACAGAAGACAGGCGCAAAGACCTCGTGAAGAAGGCGAAAGCAGCCGGTGAACAGGCCAAGGTCGTGGTGCGCAACTCACGCCGCGACGCCATGGATCTGCTCAAGAAAGCCCAGAAGAACGAGGGCATGAGCGAAGATACCGAGAAGGAAGGCGAAGGCGAAGTTCAGAAGATCACCGACAAGTTCGTAAAGAACGTCGATGAGATCGTCGCAGCCAAGGAAAAGGAAATCCTTACAGTCTAGCAAGTATCCGGGCAAAAGCCTCCAAATCGCCTTCGCCCACGAAGGTGGCCTTCACTGGCACGGCGAAGAGGCGCTTGCGTATGGATTCATCCACCTTTTTACAGTCGAGGACGCGTACGGCGTCCTTTTCTGTTGTAAGCAGGGCGGCGGTAGGATATTTGCGGACCGATGCCGCTATTGAGCGTATGTCCGATCCCGTGAATTTATGGTGGTCGGGAAACTTGAGAACATCCACTATCTTATAGGTATCGCTCAGGTATGCGCGCAAAGGAGTATCGTCGGCTATGCCGCTGAAAAGAATCACGGTTCTGGAATAGTTGTAGCGGGGATCCGCTTCTTTGGGCCAAACCGCCACCGGAGTATCATATTCGACGGTGGTGAAAAACAGCGGCTGGTCGTCACGCAGGCGGAGTTTCTCCCTCCATCCCGTTTTCTCGTCCTCCTCCATCTCATGCGGGCACTTGGTCACTATCACCACATCGGCGTCGCCGATGCGGGAAGGAAGGTCGCGCAGTCTCCCGAACGGGAGAAGGCTGTCCTCGAAAATCGGGCGTTTGTAATTCACCAGCACGATGTTGAGCGCCGCATGGAGTTTCTTGTACTGGAAGGCGTCGTCCAGAACGATGATCTCCGTCCCGTCCGAGACCAGATTCCTGCACCCCTCCACCCGGTTCTTGTCGACCGACACTTTCACCTCCGGGAACTTGCGCTTGATCTGCAGAGGTTCATCGCCGGCAAATGCGGCCGTACTGTCAGTCATTACCTGCTGATACCCCTTGCTCTTGCGCTTATAGCCGCGGGACAACACTGCCAGCCGCGCCTCGGGGCGCAGTTCCTGCAGGAGCCGCAGTATCATCTCCGTATGAGGAGTTTTTCCCGTTCCGCCTACGGTTATATTGCCCACGCAGATGGTGGGGACTTCCGCTCCGGGAGCTTTTCTCCAGGCCTTGGCGGCACGTTTAAGAATCAAGCGTT
>CAMOIZ010000062.1 GCA_946616385.1 uncultured Bacteroidales bacterium
GATGAGAATGGACACAGGGCATATTGGCTGAACGGACGGAAACTGCTCGTGCTTGGTGCCGGGTGGACTGATGACATTTTCCTGCGCGACACTCATGAAAGTCTGGAGAAGCAGGTGAAAATGGTTGCTGACATGAATCTGAACTGCATCCGTTTCGAAAACATCTGGGGAAAGGATTCATATATTTATGACCTGTGCGACCGCTATGGTTTGCTCGCCATGGTGGGATGGAGTTGTTTCTGGGAATGGGAATCCTACTGTGGCATCCCGCACCATCCTCTTTATGGTTGCATCAATGATCCCGAACGTAATGCCCTTGCAGTCAAGTATTTTGAGAGCCAGGTCAAGTGGCTTCGCAATCATCCTTCTGTGTTTGTCTGGCTTACCGGCAGCGACCGCATCCCCAATCCTGAACTTGAGAAGGAGTACCTGAGAATCTATTCAGAACTTGACGACCGCCCCTATGTGTGCGCTGCATCCGGCCTTGCCAGCCTTGCCGGGCCATCCGGCAACAAGATGGTGGGCCCTTATGAGTATGTTGGACCGGAATACTGGTATGCCGATCACAAAATCGGAAGTGCTTACGGATTCAATACCGAAACATCGATCGGGGCCAATATGCCTCAAATCCAATCGCTTCGCAAGATGATAGGGGAGACTGATCTGTGGCCAACCGGTCCGGACTGGGACTATCATTGCACCGTAGCAGCCGAAGATATGCATTCCATCAGGGTAATCCGTGAAGTAGTGAAAGAACAGTACGGGGAGCCCGGATCTCTTGAGGAGTTTGTGAGCCGTGCACATGCCGTGGATTATGAGGGTACACGTGCCATGTTTGAAGCATTCAGGGTTAACCGCAGTCAGACTACAGGATTGATCCAGTGGATGCTGAATTCTGCCTGGCCTTCTATTTATTGGCAGTTGTATGATTATTACGGAACGCCCACGGCAGCCTATTATGGCGTCAAGAAAGGCTGCGAGCCCTTACAGATCATCTATAACTATTCAGACCATAAATTGTATGCTGTTAATGGCACGCTGGAAGACAGCGGTCTGGACGCTACGGTAGATATTTACAATGCTGAATCCGTGAAGATTGCGAGCCGGAAATTGCATTTCAAGAACATTCCTTCGTTTGGTACTGTGGAGTTGATGTCTCTCGAGGATTGGAAAGGCTCGGACATATTCGTATTCACGGGCATCAAGGATGGCGCGGATAATTTCTATGCCATCCCGTCCAGGGGAAATATGCACGATTGGGGCCGTTCCAACTGGTACCGGACTCCGATTTCATCTTACGCCGACATGAGTTTTATTACTCAGTTGCCGAAAGCCTGCATTTCACTTAGTCAGGAAGGAAAAACCGTGACCGTTACCAACAACAGTGACTCGCTTGCTTTCCAGGTTGTTCTCAGTGGCAACACTTGGTATTCCGACAACTTTTTCTCCCTGCCTCCGAGAGCCTCCAAGCAGATTCTCCTAGGCGATGAATCCACTGTGAGTTGCACGGTAGGATTATAAGCTGGCAGCACCCAGAAGTGCCGTATCGGCGTCAGTAATGGCGCAGATTTTCAGTTCTGCCAGATTCTTAGGGTAGGCAAAGCTGAGTTCAATTTCATCTCTCAAGGTCTTCTCAAAAAAAGGGAAGGCCTTTGCTATTCCTCCTCCGAAGACAATTACATGTGGATCGTAGGAATAGAGCACCGCGCAGGTCAACCATGCGAGATGTTTTCCGAACCTGCCGAATGCCTCAATCGCCTCGGTATCTCCTTCCGAGGCAAGCTCCGACAAATCCTTCGCAGTCGTTCCCATGGCGGAAAAGAACTTGCTGCTCGTGTAATCTTCGATGACTCCATCCATATATGGCAGGCAGCACAGTTCTCCGGCACCGCAGCATCTGCCGCGGAAAAGGGAAGAGTCTGAAACGATGCCACAACCGACCCCTGTTCCAAGTGTGATGCAGGCAAGAATGCCTTTATCGAGAGAGAGCCTGGCTGCAGATCCCATAGCATAGCAGTTTGCATCGTTGTCAACAACTGTCGGCAGTCCGAATTTGTCTTCCAGCCATTCCTTAAGGTGGACTTCTTTCCAGGACGGGATGTTCTGGGTATCATATACTATCCCTTTTTCCGGATCCACCACCGATGGCACGCCGACGCCAATTCCACTGACTTCGGGTGTAATCAGTTCAGATATTCTCCCGTATAATTGTGTCAGAGTGTCCTGCAGGTTTGCACCCGCAGGGAAAGAGGGCCCGTCGGTACGACGGATAAGTTTTCCTCCATCTGCAAGTCCGGCACCGATGGTGGTGCCACCTATATCTATTCCTATTTTCATTTCCCGTAATACAAAGAAGGTGCGATAAGAGAAAGTATGCCGATGCCTATAACTCCCCACCAAGGAAGGATTCCGGCAGCCATGAGTATAAGGCTGAGAATCAGAATGATAAGCGGGTTGATGAGATAGCAGGCGACATAGCGTATGGAATTGTCGAAGGCCCTGTCCTTGATGTGCCTGAGTATCAGTGAGATGATGGCGAATGCCGGCAGCATCACAACGGCGGCGGCGAAGGTGAGGGGCACCCGCACGATGCGAAGGAACAGCACCTGGGCTTTTCTGTGAGGGAGTTTCTCTGCAGTCAAGGCGGCAAGGCTGTCCTGCAGGTCAAGCAGGATACGGCGCGATTCATGTGCCGAGTCTTCTTCGGCGACAGGAGATACCTGCAATGCGGCCCCTATGTTGATTTTGAGGCTGGTTCGGAAAATGCGCAGATCTTCATACACGAGGCCCACCGGAACTATATACACAGGCTTTCCCATGTCGCCTGCCGCCTTCAGGGCGATGCGGGCGATGCCTTTCCGAAGAGGCAGTATCCCCGGTTCCTGGCTGTGCCTGCCTTCTGGGAAGATGCAGAAGGGGAGCCCCGCATTCAGGGTGTCGCTCGCGACCTGGAAAGTCCTGTCGTTTTCCGCAAGCGCTTCCACGCCGTCACGGATGCGGCTTATTGGAATGATCTTCAGGAAGTTAAGCACTTTTGCCGGGCCTTTCTTGCGGAAAATATCCGCCCTTGCAGCAAATACGACCGGCCTTTCCTCCATGCTTAGAACCGCAAGTGCGTCGAGCAGGGTATTCACGTGATTCGGCGCGTAGATGACAGCGGCACCTTCCGGAATATTCTCTTTGCCGCAGACCTGCAGGCTCCGGAACATCAGGCGGAAGGTCCACCTGACATAGGGGACCAGAAAGTTGTAGAGTCTGTCGTTATCGTAGACCATCAGCTGAGCAGGCTGCAGATCAGTACACCCAGATAATTGCCCACGGCATAGCCCACTATGCCGATGCTGAGCCCGGGCATAAGCACTCGGCTGTTGCGCATGGAAGCGGCTATCATAGGCACGAAGGGAGGGGAATTGATGTACGTCACCGAGGCTATCACCGCGGTATCGGCATCCACCTTGAACAACTTGGCCGTAAGCAGTTGCAGGGAGAGGGAAACAACCTCCATGAAGAACAGGAAGCCCACGATCCAGAGCGCTCCGCTGAAGTCGAGTGACCTCACGTCGGCCATTGATGCCACTACGAGGCTGAAGATGTAAATGAAGTACATGCCCATATCGTAGCCGTATTCATATTTGTGGATGGGCTTCCAGAAAGAAACGGCAATGCTGATTGTGGTGATGGCAAGAATGAAGAACATCATGAAGGTGCCGGGGATCAGTTTGGATAGCCCCACGGCGATCCCGGCACTGATGCCTATTACCAGAACAGTGACACCCAGCAGAGGCAGGGCGTTCGATACTATTCCTCGTTTCGTAAACAGTCCCTTGTATGGATTCTTTTCCGTTCCGGCTTCCTGCACCGCCTTCTCGTCATAATGATCCAGAGTCTTGACCGGAAGCCACTTGCGGGCAAGGCGTATGCCGATGGCCATTATGAACACCAGATATGTGAAGGAAACCATCATGTCGTAGGTGTTCAGTAGGGCGTACTGCTGCCCGTCCACATCGAGCATCTTGCTTACCGCAGCCATGTTCACCGTGCCTCCCGTAAGGCAGGCGGTGTACATTCCGGCAACTTGGGGGCCGTCGGGAATGTGAGGCCCGAAGATGGGATAGCCGGCTACGACAGCGATTATGACTGCCAGCAGTCCGGTGATCATTGCAATCAGCTGGTCGCGGGTTTCACTCCTCCGGAAGGTGAAACTGAAAAGCATCAGCGGGATGGCAAGGGGAATCATCGCGTTGGAAAGGAGATTCTGCACCTGCAGAGTGGCTTCTCCCTTGGGCAGGATGCCGATATTGGCGATGATGGCTCCGAGGAAATAGAGCATAAGGATAGGGCCTATCTTGCCTATCCATCGCACCTTTCGGCAAAGCCAAAGCACTCCTGCGGGAATGACGCAGTATGCGACGATAAGGATGATGGCAGTAATAATGTTCATGTTAAAAACCGTATTTTTCTATCAAATGCCTGGAGAGTTCCACAGGGTCACCGGGCTGGGAGTAATCGATCTTCGTGATTGACGGGACGGTCCAGTTGATTTCGTGATAGCGCAGCCGGGCGTCGAAATTGTCCTCGCTTATCTTGCGTCCCATCATGAGGTCGAAGATCACGTCGTCGCAGAACATCATCCAGCGGGGCTTGTAATAACTCTTTGCAAGACCGGCCCACTGGCGGTTGGCATAGTCGCAAAGCCCGCGGTTGTTGCTCCAGATGGTGAGGATGGTGCGGGCGCACCATTCATAATAGTCTTTCTCTTCTTCTGTCTTGCCCCAGTTCCGCGCCTGTTCGTTCCAGACCTGAAGGTTGAATTCAGGCACACAGGCGAGCAGGGCGTCCAGATCCTCGAACACGCTGTCCATCTCGCCGCGGACTTTGAGCACCGCGTCCATGTCGCGCTTGTCCCATGCAAGCTGCAGGCTGTCCCGGAGGGTGTCGAAGTAGTCGCCCAGTGCCTGACGGCCGAGGTTGACGAGGTCGTACTTGTATTCGTAGCGGTCGGAACCGATCTCCAGCATTTTCCTCCAGGCGTAATCCATCACGGGAGTGCGTCCCTTGATATCCGGGAATCTGACTGTCCAGTTGTAGGGTTTGGGCCCGAGGACCGGATGGGAGTTCATGGAAACGCCGGTGCCCGTGTATTGGGGAGCGATGTTCATGATAATGTCGTGCCAGAGAGCCCTGGCGGCGGCATCTTCGCGCCCGATATGCCTGTCGGCGAGCTTGTCTATCCACTGGTCCGGAGTCTCGGGATAGTTCCATCCCAGACTGAGTACGAACTCGAAATAATAAGGGTTGGTGCCGAAGCCTTCCAGAGTGGAACCTACTCCCTTGAGATTGCTTCCGCCGTCGCGGAGGGTCTCATCGAAATAGGGTATCAGGGTGGGGAAGTTGCCGTTCAACAGGGTGTTCCCTCCGAAGTTCAGCAGGGAGCAGGCTATGTAATCGTGTCCGTAGAACCTGTCGGTAAGTTTCCATCCGAGCACCCAGTCGTCATGATAGTCGAGCATTATCATCTTGCCCCGGGGTACGCTTCCGAGGTAGGCTTCCATGTTCTCCGGGGTCCAGTGCTTCCGGTCGTTGATGAGGAACCATCCCATCTGAAGCCAGACGGCGTCGGGATCTGCGGCTTCCAGCGACTCCCAGAAGGCCTTGCCCATCGATGCCAGCGTTTCAGGATCCCACGAAGGAGCGTCAACTTCGTTGAAAGGATCCAGCCCGTAGATGTGGTCCGTGCCGAAAACGGCGGTCTGTTCCTCTATGCAGGCTTTCTGCAGTTCGGCATAGAGAGGGTCCGTGGGGGAGAGGAACCAGCAGCGGTAGGGATCTCCGAATCCGCCCCAGTTGCTGACCTTGCTTATTTTCGCTTCCGGATGCATGTCCTTGAATACTGCAGGGACGCTTCCGCTGAAGGCGTGCAGCACAGGTGTCATGGAGAGGGAACGCTCACGCTCCAGAATCTTTTTCCCGAGTTCCGCCTGTGAGTCGATCCAGTCCTGCGGCAGAGGACCCTGGAAGGTGTTGATGTTCACCATGCGGTGCCAAGCAAGATGCGCAGGGCCGGTAAAATGAGCCCGGATCTGCTCGTCGCTCAAGCCGAAACGCCTCCAAACGCGCTGCCATACTGCTTCTTCGCCGGTGGTGGCAAGCGGCATGTT
>CAMOIZ010000063.1 GCA_946616385.1 uncultured Bacteroidales bacterium
CCCTATCTTGTACATATTCCCTGTAAAGATACTGATTTTTGGGCAGAATTTTTCAAAATAGTCTAATTGGCTGCGAATCAAGCCAAAAGATTAGCTGAAACATAAATCCTGAAAAATGTTTTCGACGAATATTTGGAGCAGCCTGAACAGATGACTATCTTGGCAGAAAAAAAATGTTATGAAAAAGATTTTGGAAGTACTCCAATATGGAGAGATGGACATCAGGTTCAATACCGACATTGATGTCGACAAGAATCCAGAGGTCGTTCTGGATATCGTTTCTAAAGTTGCCTTCTCAATGGCAACCAAGTTATGGGGAGGCAATGAATTATCAGTTCTGGCGATGATCAGAGCCCTGTCGATTGCGGACCTGGCACTTAGCGTCAATAGAAAAGAAATGATCAAAGAACTTGACCGGTCTTCTGAAACGATGGCAAGAACAATGAAAATGGCTGCTGAAGAGTTCCGCAGGAATGGCGGGAAACTTATGACATTCGGCCCGGGAATAATGCCTGGCAAAACGCGAAGCTAGGATGAAGAGAATCAAGTATTTCCAACCAATAGCTTGAAATGCTCTTTAACAGGGAAAGGTCCGGGAGTTAAAACCGGACCTTTCCCAAAATATAATAGATACTCGACTTAGATGCAGGTATAGCCACCGTCTACGGCGATGTTCTGGCCGTTCACGTATGTGCTTGCAGGCGATGCAAGGAAGAGGGCGCAGGTGTCGAGTTCGCCCTGCTTTCCGTAACGTCCGAGAGGGATGTTATTCTTGGCGATTGCCTGGAAGTAGTCCGAGTCGAGGGTCGCGGTGGTAAGGTCGGTGTAGAAGTAACCGGGGCAGATGCTGTTCACTGTGATGCCATATTTGCCCCATTCTGCAGCGAGGGCGCGGGTAAGATTGACAACGCCGCCCTTTGCAGCATGATAAGGAGCGCTTCCTACGATGAGGTTGCCTACCAGACCGTACATCGAAGCGATATTGATGACACGGCCGAAACCGGCCTTGATCATTTCCTTGCCGAATTCGCGGGCGCAGATGAAAGTACCGTAAAGGTCGATGTTCATCTCGTGCTTGAACTGATCGTCGGTTATCTCCTCGGCGGGGCCCACGGCTCCTGTGCCGGCATTGTTCATGAGGATGTCGACGCGGCCGAATTTTTCGATTGTAGCTGCGACTGCCGCCTTGACCCTTTCGGTATCGGTGATATCGCATGCGAAAGGAAGTACTTCCACACCGAATTCTTCGGTGATTGCTTTGGCGTTTTCTTCGAGAAGGTTCTGCCTGCGGGCAAGAAGCACAAGGTTTGCACCCTGGCTGGCAAAAGCCTTGGCCATCTGGAGACCAAGTCCTGTGGAGGCGCCGGTGACAACAGCTACACGGCCGGAAAGATCAAAGTAATTTTTCATAAGAATTAAAATTTATAGAGGTTCAGACCTGTTTCTTCGTCAAAATAGCGTCCAATCTCCGCATCCGGAAAACTCTCCACGAACAATTCGCACGCTCCGTTTATACGGGCTTCCAGCAGGTGCCCGCCCACACAGGTATAATCCCTGCGTCCGCAGGTGAGATGGATATGCAGATATGGCGCACCGTCCTTGACCGAGATGTTTCCGGTAAGATTCGTTATTTCCATCTGCTCGGAAAAAGTCTTGTCGACATACTTCTTCGCGGCGGGATCCAGAAAGCGGAAAGTTGCCTCGCTGACAGCTCCCAAGCCGGTAATCAGGCCTGCTTTGATGCCTTTTTCTTTGCAGAAGGCGGTCAGCGCTTCCACAATCCCGACGTGGTTGTCGAGACTCAGGACAAATCGGTTTTCACTGCAAGTGCAATACTTATACATATCACGAACGTTTGACTTTGATTATATTTTTAAGATTCGAAATCTGAGAAATGATCTTATCGAGTTCCGCATTCGACGGCACCAGTATCCTCGCGGAAATCTCATACGTGCCGGTACGCGGGTTCTCGTTTACGCTGAAAGAGCGCAGCGATGCCTTGAACTGGTTGATCACTTCCATGATTGATGATATCGCAGCCTGCTCCTTTTCTGCCGAAATGATCAATGTGCTTTGGAAATCGCCCGAAGACGCACTCTCCTGCCATACCACTTTCTGGATGCGGTATGGATACTTCTCTATGAGTTGAGCCGCATTCGGGCATCCGATACGATGGATCTTGATGCCGTCGGTCCTGGTGACAAAACCGAAAACGTCGTCGCCGAACACAGGATTGCAGCATTTGGCAAGTTTGTAATCGAGCCCGCGGACATTCTTTGCATTGATGACCAGAATCTCGTCGGATCCCGAACTGAAATTCAGTGCACGTTCCTTCTGGCTCTGCTCCGACTGACGTTCGGGAGACTCTTCATGCTTCTGTATATACGCCTTGATGTCGTTGACGTCGATGATTTCCCTGCCGATGTCGGCCATGAAGGCAATCACCGACACATAGTGATGCGCCTTCATGTACTCCTGCTGAAGATCGTCCGGCCACTCGAGTTTCCAGTTCTTGAGCCTGCGTTCCAACAGTTCCCGGCCATTCGCAGCGAGTTTGCGTTCCTCAGCATCGAGCTCCTGCTTGATCTTTGTGCGCGCTTTCGAGGTAACCACATAATTCAGCCAGTCCCGGTTGGGACGCTGATTCTTGGAAGTGATAATCTCGACAGTATCTCCCGTGTGCAGTTTCTCCCTGATCGACACAGCCTTTCCGCCTACGCGCCCGCCGGTACAGTGGATACCCACGTTCGTGTGGATATTGAACGCGAAATCCAGCACCGACGCACCCGCTGAAAGTATACGGAGCTCGCCTGTTGGAGTAAAGACGAATATCTCCTTGGAAGGAGGCTGGGGAAGGTCTTCAGGCTTGGTTTCGGAGGGATGCTCAAGGGCATAACGTACCGATTTCAGCCAACGGTCCATGTTCGCCTCGTGCTGGACTCCCTTGTAGGCCCAGTGAGCGGCCTGCCCGTTCTCGGCCTCATAGTCCATCCGCTTGGTGCGAATCTGAACTTCGAGCGCATTCCCCCGTTTGTTCTTGACGGTAATGTGCAGGCTTTCATATCCGTTCGGCCTTGGAGTGGTGAGCCAGTCCCTGAGCCGTTTCGTATCGGGTTCGTATTCCTCGGTAACGTAGGAATAGACCTTCCAGCAAAGTTCTTTTTCCAGTTTCGGATCCTGCTCGCAATCGATGATGAAACGAATGGCGAATACGTCATATACTCCTTCGAACGGCACCTTCTGCACCTGCATCTTCCTGTAGATCGAATAGGCCGTCTTGGTGCGCATCTTCAACTTGTAGACTATGCCGGCATCAGAGAGTTTCTGCTTCAGCGGCTCGATGAACTCTGCCATCAGTCTCTCCCTGTCACGTTCCGTCGCCTTAAGCTTGTTTGTTATAGCCCTGTACTGTTCGGGATCGGCATATCGGAAGTATATGTTTTCGAGTTCGCTCTTGATGTTGTACAGCCCGAGCTGATGTGCAAGCGGGATGTAGAGCATCAAGGTTTCGAGTATCTTCTGGTCGCGCGAGGTCTTGGGGAAGATGGAAAGATTGCGCATCACCTCCAGACGGTCGGCAATCTTGAGCACGGTCACACGCGGATCGGTAGAATACTGGACAATCAGTTTCTTATAGTTCTCGGCTTCGAGTCTTGTGTCTTTCGGTTTTATGGTGGAAATCTTGTTCAGACCGTCCACAATGGTAAGCACATCCTGCGGGAACGAAGAAATGTCGATATCCTTATGGATTCTGGTAGCCTCGTGGAGATAGACGGCAGCGCTGCACTCGGCCGGGAGGCCGAGTTCGTCGCGGGCAATGGCCGCGACTGCGTCGGGATGCCCTATAAAGGGCGTCCCGTCGAAGCGCTGCTCATTTCCCAGTGCCGCCAGTGCCACCGCACGGGCTTTTTCGACTATCTCTTCCATCTTCACAAAAATAATCATTTTTCCTTCTGGCGCAAGCGCTTGTCAAGCGCTTTCTGGAAGGCACGGGCATTCTTGAGATGCTCGGTATAGGTGCTAGCAAAGCGATGCGTGCCGTCGAATGAAGGATCGGCGCAGAAATATAAATAACCCGATGAAGTATCCGGGTTCAGCACCGCGTTCAGGTACTCCTTTCCCGGCACATTGATTGGCCCGGGAGGAAGACCGGCATACATATACGTATTATACGGCGAGTCTATTTTCAGATCCTTCTTCAAGATACGGTTGCTTTCGTAATTGAGGAGAAATGCTATGGTCGGATCGGCCTGCAGCTTCATGCCCTTGCGCAAACGGTTGAGATACACTCCGGCTATGCGTGCATAGTCCGAAGGCACATTGCTCTCCCCCTTCACGATGGAAGCGAGAACGGACACTTGCTGACGGCTGAGCCCCAGTTTTCTGGCCTTGTTCACATTGTCGTCGGTCCAGAAAGCGTCCCAGGCTTTTTTCTGCCGTCCGAATATATCGTCTATACTGGCCGTCCAGTACATCTCGTAAGTATCGGGAATGAAGAGGGAAAAAGCTGTGGACGGCTTGAATCCGTATCTTTCCAGAAGTTCCTTGTTTTCAAGGGCGTCGGCGACCGTGGCGGAGTCAACCATCATCTGCGTGGATATGCTGCGAGCCAGAGAGCCCTTGAGCCGTACGGATGGGATGAGCAGTTGCACGGGCGTCTGCCAGCAATTGTTCAGCATGCGGGCGATGTATACGCTGGTCTGCCCTGCCTTGACCAAATAATGGCCAGGCTGAATGTATTCGGCTACCTTATGCTCATCGAATGTCCGCTTCAGACTCCCGGGACGAAGGACGCAGCTGTCCAGAGCCGTGAGCACCTGCTCCGGAGAAGTGTCGGGATATACGAACAGTTCAATGCCCTTGCGTACATTGGGGACTTTGTTGTCCGAGAGCCAAAACCACGCCTTCCCTCCGCCTACGACGATCACTGCGCCCAGCACCCCTCCCAGAAGCCTGAGAAGCCAGTTAGTTCCCTTCTTCTTTTTCATTTTATCTTCTTCAAGTATATGACATCTCCTTCCACCGGCCTGTAATCCTCGGTAAGACCGGGATTCCATTTGAGCAGGAATTTCATCCGCAGTCCGAAACGCTGCGAAATCTGCCACAGAGTGAGCGGCTTGTCGTCCGCAACATACATTGGAAGACCGTAAGGCGCCTGCCTTTTCTTCATTTTCAGATAGACCACTTCTCCTATTTTCAGAGGCCTGGCCTGGGTGAGGTCGTTGTAGCGCAATATCTCTTTCTGGAAGAGATTGAATTCGAGTGCGATTGATTCGAAGCTGTCTTCCGGTTCGGCATAAACGCAGAGTATGCCGTTTTTCTTATACACCTTGCGGTCGAGACGGAAGGAGTAAGTCTCCGCCGCCTGGGAGCGGCGAACGGGGTTTTTCACCTCCACCTGCGCCTTCTTCTCCAGCTTCAGGGGACTTTCAGGAACCGCCACGGCGGCAGCGGTGGCAGACGAAGAAGATGAAGCGGAGCTGCCAGTATCGTATTTATATAATTGGTAATCTTCTATTATCTTGATGAGCTTCTCCGCATATTTGGGATCCGTTGCATATCCGGCTTTCTTCAGCCCGCGCGCCCAGCCTTTATAGTCGGTAGGTTTAAGTTCGAAAAGCCCCTTGTAGCGGTCCTGATAGCGAAGGAAATCACTGTGGTCGCGGAAAGAATCTTCCGCATTCTTATATACGCGGAAACACTCGTTGGGGGCGTCGTCATTGACACGCATTGTCTTGCCCTTCCAGTTCCGGTGGCATTTGATTCCGAAATGGTTGTTGCCGTCGGCAGCCAGGCTTGAAAGCCCGGAACGGGACTCCAGTATCCCCTGAGCGAGCGTGATGCTGGCAGGAATGCCGGAACGGTGCATCTCGCTCACGGCAATGGGAGCATACTTCTTTATATATTCATTTTGAGGAGTGTCAGACAGCGCCACCAGCCCCATCAACATCGTCAGAAATATCAGAAGACATCTTTTCATATTTGCGAATATACGGAATTTCAAAGATATCTCCATCATTTACGGCGATTGTTTCGGGGAAAATCTCCCTGCATTCTTCCTGA
>CAMOIZ010000064.1 GCA_946616385.1 uncultured Bacteroidales bacterium
GAATACCGTCTCAACAAGGACATCCGCGATTACTTCGTGGAGAAGACCAAGTTCGACCTCCCCGAGGCCTTCATGAAGAGGTGGCTCTTCGAGGCCAACGGCGGCAAGGTGAGCAAGGAAGACATAGAGAAAGACTTTGAAGGCTTCCTCGCCGACTTCCGCTGGCAGCTCATCCGCAGTGCTTTCATGCGCAAATTCGACTTCAAGGTGGAGCAGAAGGATGTGCAGGATGCAGCCCGCGGCTTCGTGCAGTATCAGTATGCCATGTACGGTCTTCCCAACGTTCCCGAAGATATGCTCAAGGAGGCAGTGCAGAACATGATGCAGGACCGCAAGCAGATCGACCGCCTCGTGGAGCAGGTGGAAGATACCAAGGTGCTTGGCAAACTCAAGGAAGAAATCACGATCAAAGCCAAGAAGATCACTTCCGAGAAATTCCGCGAACTCAAGTAATATGTCTGATTTCGAGAAATATGCGAGGTCCGAATTCGGTGTGGGGTCCATGACCCTGCACCGTTATTCTACGGCGACGGATTCCTACATCAATCCCACCATTATCGAGGAGCGCAAGCTGAATGTCGCGTCCATGGACGTGTTCAGCCGCCTGATGATGGACCGCATCATCTTCCTGGGCGTGCCCATCGACGACGACGTGGCCAACATAGTTCAGGCGCAGCTGCTTTTCCTGGCTTCGTCCACCGACAGCAATTCCGACATCACCCTCTATCTCAACACCCCGGGCGGAAGCGTGTCCGCAGGGCTCGGCATCTATGATACCATGCAGATAGTGGAGCCGGACATCGCTACCGTGTGCACGGGAATGGCCGCTTCCATGGGCAGCGTCCTGCTCTGCGCAGGCACCAAGGGCAAGCGCTCCGCCTTGCCTCACAGCCGCGTGCTTATCCATCAGCCCCTTGGTGGAGCTCAGGGCCAGGCATCCGACATTCTCATCGCCGCAAAGGAGATAGAGAAGATGCGCGACGAACTCTGCCGCATCATCGCGGAACACAGCGGCCAGCCTTTCAAGAAGGTGTTCGCCGATGCCGACCGTGATTACTGGATGAATGCGGAGGAAGCCCTTGCGTACGGAATGGTCGACAAGATTCTCAGCAAAAAGAAGAAGTGATGGCGGAACAGCAGAAAGTGCAGATACCCAAACCGAAGGAGATCAAGGCCTTCCTCGACCAGTATGTGATAGGTCAGGACAGGGCCAAGAAACTGCTCTCGGTGGCGGTATACAATCATTACAAGAGGATACTGCATAACCTGGTAGATCCCAAGAACGACGGCGTAGAACTGGAGAAATCCAACATTCTTCTCGTAGGGCCTACGGGCACTGGCAAAACCCTTCTGGCGCGCACCATAGCCAAGATGCTGATGGTGCCCTTCGCCATAGTGGATGCTACGGTGCTCACCGAGGCCGGTTATGTGGGAGAAGATGTGGAAAGCCTTCTGGTGCGTCTGCTCCAGGATGCCGACTACGATCAGGCGCAGGCGGAGATGGGTATCGTCTTCATCGACGAGATCGACAAGATCGCACGCAAGAGCGACAACCCTTCCATCACCCGCGACGTTTCCGGCGAAGGTGTGCAGCAGGGCCTGCTGAAACTTCTGGAAGGGAGCGTGGTGAACGTCCCCCCGGCAGGCGGGCGCAAGCATCCCGAGCAGGAGTTCATCCATTTCAATACGGAGAACGTGCTCTTTATCTGCGGCGGTGCCTTCGAGGGTATCGACCGTGTGATAGCCCAGCGCCTGAACACCCGCGTGATCGGTTTCGGTTCCGAAGAGAAGCAGGCGGTCGACAAGGACAATCTCCTCCGCTACGTGGAGGCTCAGGATCTGCGGAAGTACGGGCTCATCCCCGAAATCATAGGGCGCCTGCCCGTGATCATGAGTCTCGACAATCTCGACCGGGATGCTCTCAAGCGCATACTCACCGAGCCCCGCAACGCCATCCTGAGGCAGTACGAGAAGATGTTCGAGATAGACGGCATCAAGCTGGAAATAGATCCCGAAGTGCTCGACCTGATAGTCGATACCGCCATAAAAGAGAAACTTGGAGCGCGAGGCCTCCGTTCAATCTGCGAACGCATAATGAACGACGCCATGTACGAAGCCCCCTCCTCGCGGCGGAAGACGTTCAAGTTGACTGCTGAATATGCAAAAGAAAAACTCGGAGCCTGAGCCCCGAGTTTTTTATTTGTTCAGTTTGATTCTGAGATGTTCGATCATGTCCTTCGACATTGAGTCGAGGTCGTAGTGAGGCGTCCAGCCCCATTCGGCGCGGGCGCAGGAATCGTCCATGTTGTCCGGCCAGGAATCCGCGATGGCCTGGCGCACGGGATCGACCTCGTAGCGCATGCGGGCGTCGGGGATGATCTTCTTGATGGCGGCGAAAACGTCTTCCGGCGCGAAACTCATGGACGCGATGTTGAACGAGTTGCGGTGGATGAGTTTTGTGGGATCCGCCTCCATGATGTCTACTGCGGCCTTGAGGGCGTCCGGCATATACATCATGTCCATCAGTGTGCCCTGTGCGATGGGGCAGACGAATTCTTCTCCCTTGACGGCGGCATAGTAGATTTCTACGGCGTAGTCGGTGGTGCCGCCTCCGGGCAGGGTGGTGTAGGATATGAGCCCGGGGAAGCGAACCGAACGGGTATCCACGCCATATTTATGGAAGTAGTAGTCGCTGAGAAGCTCGGTCGCGACCTTCGTCACGCCATACATCGATGTAGGACGCTGGATGGTATCCTGGGGAGTATCCTTGTGAGGGGTGCTCGGGCCGAAGGAACCGATGGAACTCGGGGTGAACACGGCGCATCCGTGCTCGCGGGCGACTTCCAGGATGTTGATGAGCCCGTTCATCTGTATGTCCCATGCCTTGAGGGGGAACTTCTCCGCGGTGGCGGAGAGAAGGGCTGCAAGATTGTATATGGTGTCGATGTCGTATCTTGCGACAGCATCGGCGATCTGGGTCCCGTCCACGACGTTCACCACGGCCGATGGGCCGCTCTCCAGAAGCTCACCCTTGGGCTCGAAACCCGGGATATAGCCTGCTACGATGTTTCCTTCAGGATGCAAGTGCCTGAGTTTCATGGTCAACTCAGAACCAATCTGACCGGTAGAACCGATTACAAGAACATTTTTCATTAAAGTGTCACTAATTCCGGTACAAATTTACTATTTTTGTTGTAAAGTTGAACTGAAACTATAATCAATATTATGTACGGAAAATTTCAAAAGTATCTTCAGGATGAGCTGAAGGCCATCGAAGAAGCCGGTCTTTACAAACACGAACGCAATATCTGCTCCCCCCAGGGGGCTGAAATCACTCTGGAAGACGGTAGCAAGGCGCTGAATTTCTGCGCCAACAACTACCTTGGCCTTTCGGACAATCCCCGCCTGATAGCAGCCGCCAAAAAGGCTATGGATGAGCGCGGCTACGGAATGTCTTCCGTTCGTTTCATCTGCGGAGCTCAGGATATCCACCGTCAGCTGGAAAAGGCCATCGCAAAGTATTTCCACACCGATGACACCATTCTCTACGCCGCATGCTTTGATGCCAACGGTGGAGTGTTCGAGCCTCTTCTCACGGCCGAGGATGCAATCATTTCAGATGCACTCAACCATGCCTCCATCATTGACGGCGTGCGTCTCTGCAAGGCGGTCCGCTATCGTTATGCAAATGCTGACATGGCCGACCTGGAGCGCTGCCTGCAGGAAGCCCAGGCCCAGAGATTCCGCATCATTGTCACCGACGGCGTTTTCAGCATGGACGGCAACGTCGCTCCCATGGACAAGATCTGCGAACTTGCTGAGAAGTATGACGCCCTCGTGATGGTGGACGAAAGCCATTCCGCAGGCGTGGTCGGCCCCACCGGACACGGTGTCGCCGAAGAGTTCGGGCTTTACGGCCGCATCGACATCCACACCGGCACCCTCGGCAAGAGTTTCGGCGGTGCTGTCGGCGGATTCACCACCGGACGCCAGGAGATCATTGATATGCTGCGTCAGCGCAGCCGCCCGTATCTCTTCTCCAACTCGCTCCCTCCCATGATCTGCGGCGCCGGCATCGAACTCTTCAAGATGCTGGAAGAAAGCAACGAACTTCACGACAAGCAGCAGGAAAACGTGAAGTATTTCCGCGAGAAGATGCTCGCCGCCGGCTTCGACTGCAAGCCTACCCAGAGCGCGATCCTTGCCGTAATGCTCTACGACGCCCCTCTCAGCCAGAAGTTCGCCGCCCGCATGGCCGAAGAAGGAATCTTCGTCACCGGATTCTACTATCCCGTCGTGCCGAAGGGCCAGGCCCGCATCCGCGTGCAGATTTCCGCCGCCCACGAGAAGGAACACCTCGACAAGGCGATCGCCGCCTTCATCAAGGTCGGTAAGGAACTTGGGGTGCTTAAGTAAAAAAGAATGGGCTCGGAAATTTCCGAGCCCTTCTCTTTATCCGAGGAATCCGAGCAGGATACCTGCTGCTACCGCCGAACCGATCACGCCGGCCACGTTCGGGGCCATGGCATGCATCAGCAGGTGGTTGGAAGGATCGGCCTCCAGGCCAACGGTCTCGGAAACACGTGCACTGTCCGGCACTGCGGATACGCCGGCGTTACCGATCAGAGGATTGATCTTGTGGCCTTCCTTGCAGAAGAGATTCATGATCTTCACGAAGCATACGCCGCAGAAGGTGGCGATCACGAAGGACAGCAGGCCGAGCCCGAAAATCTTCACGGAACGAGTGTTCAGGAACACGTCAGCCTGGGTGGAAGCACCTACGGTAAGGCCGATGAGCGTGGTGACCACGTCGATCAGCGGACCGCGGGCGGTTTCGGCCAGACGCCTGGTGACGCCGGACTCCTTGAGCAGGTTGCCGAAGAAGAGCATGCCCAGCAGAGGCAGGCCGGAAGGAACTATGAAAGCGGTGCAGATGAAACCCACGATAGGGAAGATGATCTTCTCTTTCTGGCTGACCACGCGGGGCTTGGCCATTCGGATAAGCCTCTCTTTCTTGGTGGTAAGAAGCAGCATGATAGGCTTCTGGATCACCGGCACGAGTGCCATGTATGAATAGGCGGAAACCGCAATGGCTCCCATGAGTTCGGGGGCGAGCTTGCCGCTGAGGAAGATGGCCGTAGGGCCGTCAGCTCCGCCGATGATGCCGATTGCACCGGCCTCGTTGGGGGTGAATCCGAGCAGCAGGGCAAGCAGATAAGCTCCGAAGATACCCATCTGCGCCGCAGCGCCTATCAGCACCAGACGCGGCTGGGAAATCAACGCGCTGAAGTCGGTCATGGCTCCGATTCCAAGGAAAATCAGCGGGGGATACCATCCCATGCGCACGCCCTGATAGAGGATGTTCAGCACGGAATTCTCCTCATAGATGCTGACCTGCAGCCCGGCGAGCACGGGGATGTTGCCTATGATCATACCGAATCCGATGGGCACAAGCAGCAGGGGCTCCCAGTGCTTTTTTATGCCCAGGAAGATGAACACCAGACCGATGCAGATCATCGCCAGATGCTGCCATGTGCAATTGGCAAAACCCGTGAAACTCCAGAATTGCTGGAGACTCTGTATTATGGTATCCATCCTCAGGCGATGCTTGCGATGTCGGCTCCTTCAAGCACGGAGTCGGTCTTTTTTACATAGATGGCGGTAACGGTTCCGTCGGACTCTGCGAGGATGTCGTTCTCCATCTTCATGGCTTCGATGACGGCGATCTTCTGGCCGCGTTTGACTGCGTCGCCTTCCTTGACGCAAACGTCGATGATTACGCCCGGAAGGGGAGACACTATCTTCTTTCCGGCACCGGAAGCTTGCGCGTTGGAGGTCGTTGTCCCTGAAACTGTCTCGCTACGCTCGACCCCACCGTTCGCTACGCTCACGGTCCCCCCTCTTACAGTGCCGAGGGTGGCATGAGTTTCAGGGGCAACGCCTCCAACGCTTGCGCTGGCAGATGCCGGAGCGAGACCGCTGTCGATCTCTACATTATAATCAACGCCGTTCACGGTGACGGACGCATTCTTGCCTTCTACTG
>CAMOIZ010000065.1 GCA_946616385.1 uncultured Bacteroidales bacterium
GAAAAGGTGCTCCGCGCGAAGATAGACATGGCACATCCGAACATGATGTTCCGTGATCCTATCCTCTACCGCATCAAGCATGCTCATCATCATCGCACGGGCGACAAATGGTGCATCTACCCCATGTACGACTACACCCACGGCCAGTGCGATTCCATCGAGCATATCACTCATTCCATCTGCACCCTCGAATTCGACGTCCACCGTCCTCTTTACGACTGGTTCATCGAGACTCTGGGCATCTTCCCCAGCCATCAGTACGAATTCGCCCGCCTGAACCTCACCTACACCCTCATGAGCAAGCGCAAGCTTCTCGAGCTCGTGCAGAAGGGACTCGTGGCCGGATGGGACGACCCCCGCATGCCTACGCTCTGCGGTGTCCGCAGGCGCGGATATACAGCCGAGGCTCTCAAGATGTTCTGCGACAAGATCGGAGTCAGCAAGCGCGACCAGCTGATGGACATCCAACTGCTCGAATGGTGCGTAAGGCAGGACCTCAACGCCCGTTCCAACCGCTATATGGTAGTACAGGATCCCGTCAAGCTGACCATCACCAACTATCCTGAAGATCAGGTGGAGTGGTTCGACTGCCCTCTCAATCCTGCGGAACCGGAGGGAGCCACAAGGAAGGTTCCTTTCACCAAGGAACTCTACATCGAGCGCGCCGACTTCATGGAGGATGCTCCCAAGAAGTTCTTCCGCCTCAAGCCCGACGGCGAAGTGCGACTGAAATACACTTATATCATCAAATGCGAAGAGGTGGTGAAGGACGCCGAAGGCAACATAGTGGAACTGAAATGCACCTACGATCCTTCCACAAGGCCCGGCAATGGTGAATGGCGCTCTGTCAAGGGCACGATCCACTGGGTCAGCACCAAATATGCGAAGGAGATCACCCTGCGCAACTACGACCGCCTCTTTACCCTCGCCGACATGAGCCAGGTGCCTGAAGACAAGGACTACAAGGATTTCCTCAATCCCGAATCCCTGGTGGTGGCGAAGGCTTTCGCAGAACCAGCCCTGCTGGACGACGCTTCCGGAATCGCGGTTCAGTTCGAACGCACAGGCTACTACATCAAGGACAAGGATTCCACTCCGGAAGAGCCGGTATTCAACAAGACGACGTCGTTGAAAGACAGCTACAAGCCTGAATGACAGACAGACAGGACATAACGGAGAACAGCAGAAGGATCGCACGCAATACGGTCCTTCTGTATTTCCGTATGTTCCTGCTGATGGCCGTGGGGCTTTTCACCTCGAGGGTGATACTGCATGCCCTGGGCGAAACCGAACTCGGCATCTACAGCGCAGTGGGAGGGGCCGTAGCCCTCTTCGGAGTGCTTACCGGTTCGATGTCTTCCGCCATCAGCCGCTTCATCACCTACGAAATGGGGCTGAAGGAGTCCGACCTCGGCAAAGTCTTCTCTTCGGCGGTCTGCATCCAGTTGATGCTCTCCGCAGCTGTAGTGCTGATTGCCGAGCCGCTGTGCCTTTGGTGGATCTCCCACAAGATGGTTCTGCCCCCGGACCGCATCTTCGCCGCCCGATGGGTGCTGCAGTTTTCTCTCCTGAGTTTTGTAATCCAACTGATCAGCGTCCCCTACAATGCCGACATCATCGCGCACGAGAGGATGGACGCCTTTGCCTGGATAAGCATTTTCGAAGCATTCGGAGGGCTTGCCGTGGCCCTTGCAATCAAGTACTCCCCCATCGACAGGCTGATTTTCTATTCGGCCATGCTCGCGCTGGTCAGCCTGCTAGTCCGGATGGCTTACGGCATATTCTGCAAGCGCCACTTCGCGGAGGCGAATGCCGGATGGAAGCCGGACAGGAAGTTGTTCGGCAAGATGTTTTCATTCGCCGGGTGGAATTTCATCGGCTCCGGCTCGGGAGTGCTTCGCGACTATGGCGGCAACATTCTGCTGAACGCCTTTTTCGGCCCCGTAGCCAACGCCGCATGGTACTATGCCAGCAAGATCAACGGGGCTGTGCAGAAATTCGTCACGAGTTTCACCACGGCCATCAATCCCCAGATAACCAAATCGTGGGCGGCCGGGGAACACGACTATATGATGCGTCTGATTTTCAGGGGCTCACGAATGTCCATCTGGCTGATGCTTCTGGTAACGCTTCCCATCCTGTTCAATACCTCCTTCCTCACTGAATTATGGCTTGGGAAGGGTCTTGTGCCCGATGGGACCGTTCTTTTCATACAACTGATCCTCATCTACATAATGATAGAGGCCATATCCTACACGATGGTCACCGCCATGCTCTCCACCGGAGACATACGCAACTACCAGATTTTCGTAGGAGGCCTACAGCTTCTTAACCTGCCGGTCGACTGGATCCTTCTCAAGGCCGGAGCCCCGGCATACACCATTTTCGTAGTCGCGTCCGTGGTCGCGGTACTGTGTCTCGCAGCGCGTCTTTACATGCTGCGCAAGATGATAGCACTTCCCACAGGCAGGTTCCTGCGCGAAGTGCTGCTGCGCGAAATCCTGGTCGCAGGCATCGCAGCCGTTGTGCCATTTCTCCTTTCCAAGCATTTGGAACCCGGCTGGGGAGCCTTCCTCATCAGTCTCGCCGCAACCGAGATCTGGAGTGCAGGCGTCATCTGGCTGCTCGGGCTGGAGCACGACGAAAAAGACATCCTGATACATAAAATAATCAGGCGATGATACGCATTACCGACAGGGAACTTTGCTGCGGATGCAGCGCGTGCGCGGATTGCTGTCCGCACGGCGCCATCACCATGAAGGCGGATGCCATGGGTTTCCGCTATCCTTCAGTGGATGAATCCCTGTGCGTAGACTGCGGCATCTGCGAGAAGGTCTGCGCCTTCCACAAACCGGATTCCGCCGCGGCAGACACCTGCGAAGCCATCCGATTCCCGGACCTCATGGACGAAAGCCAGAGCGGGGGTCTGGCCTATGCACTGATGCGCAAGGCGATATGCAACGGTTTCATTGTTTACGGAGCTGCGGTCGATGACGATTTCTGCGTGCGTCACCGCAGAGTGGATTCCATGGACGGGCTCGCCCCCCTGCGCCTCAGCAAATACGTGCAGAGCGACATGAAGGGCATCCCGGCGCAGGTACTCGAAGATTTAAGAAACGGCCGGAAAGTGCTTTTCACCGGAACTCCCTGCCAGTGCGCAGGAATCGCATCCGCTGCAGGAAAAATGCTCAGGAATCTGCTGACGGCGGACATCATCTGCCATGGTGTGCCCTCACCATCAGTTTGGAAAGGATATCTAGAGAGCATGGAACGAAGGCATGCAAAGAAGATATCTTCCGTCGTTTTCCGTGACCCGTCGCTGGGATGGCATGGTCACAGGGAGGCCATCTGCTTCGGTAATGAAAAAGTCGTGAGCGACGAGTACACATTCTTCTTCTACCAGCACCTCATGCTCCGTCCTTCATGCACCGTATGTCCATTCGCATCCCTTCACAGAGTGTCGGACATAACGATGGCGGACTGCTGGGGGGTGGAAAAGATTCTGCCCGGCTTCGCCGACGACAACAGGGGATGTTCAGTCCTGTTCGCGAACACTAAGGCAGGCTTGGACTTTACCCGGGATTTCCCGGATGGGTGCAGCCGAGCGCCAATGGAGATTCCATCAGAGAAGGATCAGGCCAACCTTTATTCGCCAAGTTCCGCCCACAAACGTGCAAAATCGTTTGAAAATACCTATATTCGCAAAGGCTATGATGTTGTGCTCCACCGATTTGGCATACAGTCGCGGAGTCACCGCATCGACGAATTCATAAAGAAAGTCAAACGTCATATATGAAAACAGGCATTCTCACCTTCCATGCAGCCAAGAACTATGGCGCCGTACTTCAGTGCCGATGTCTCTACGAGGTACTCAAATCCCTTGGGCACGAGGTGAGCGTGATTGATTACAGGCCCGATTATCTTGTCGAGCCCTATAAACTCTGGAAGCGTTCATTTCTCAGACACCCCGGCACCGTGCTGAAAGTTTCTGCAAGAATCGCCGGAGCGCTCCGCAGGGATGCCGCCTTCGACAGCTTCATCGACGAAATGGCCCTGGAACCTGTGGATGGCTCCTCCTTCGATGCCATCTTCTATGGCAGCGACCAGATCTGGAACCGCAACATCTGCCGCGGCATCGATCCGATGTTCTATGCCGGAGCGCCTCTGGCAGCCATGACACGCAACATCGCCTACGCCGCCAGCGACGGCAACATCATCCCAAGTGCCGAAGAGCAGAAGGTCGTCCGCAGATATCTTCATAATTTCCACCGTATCGGTGTGAGGGAGGAAGCCATGCTGGAAAGGATGGACGAAGAAGGCATACCGGCTGTGCTCAACCTCGATCCGGTAATGCTTGCCGGAGCCGAAGTCCTGGACGGCATCTGTGCGCCGCCCGTCTGCAAGGAAGGATATGTGCTGACTTACGAGGCGATCGACAACCCGGCGGTACTCGACAAAGCCCGCAGGATAGCTTCGGAAAAGCATCTTAAAGTAATCTCCGTTTCACGTACCCCGTATAGCGGAGGCACCAACAAATACGGGCCGAAGGAATTCGTAGCCCTGTTCAGGGACGCCGCAAAGGTAGTGACCACTTCCTATCACGGTGTCGTCCTGTCAATCCTGTTCAACAAGGATTATGAATACGTCCGTACCAACACTCCGGCAGACGGCAGGATCGACTCCCTGCTGGCCGCTCTCGATAAAAAGGGCATCGATGCCCTTCGCGCGCAGTCGCTGGATTTCATAAAGGAGGCTTTGTCATGAAAGTATCGGTTATAGTCACATGCTACAATCTTTCACGCTACCTGCCCGAAGCTCTGGACAGCGTCCTTGCCCAGGATTTCAACGACTGGGAGTGCATTGTCGTGAATGACGGCTCGGAAGATTCCACTTCTGCCGTGGCAAAAGGATACACGGAAAAAGACAGCCGTTTTCATCTGTTGGAACTGAAGAACGGCGGAGTTATACGCGCCAGGAACGAAGGAGTAAAAGCGTCCTGCGGGGAATACCTGCTGTTTCTCGATGCCGACGACATACTTTTCGCAGATTACGTCGGCAAAGCGGTACACATCCTTGATTCAAGGCCGGATGTGCTGATCGTGTCGGGCCCGGCCGAGCCATTCAGCGATGGGCCGGCGAAAATCGCGATAGAGATTCCTCCTTTTTCGAAAGACACTATGCTTGCGCGCAACAGCCTGCACATATCCTCCATGCTGAGAAGAAAAGATTTCGACCGCGCGGGAGGATTCAATCCCGATATGGCTGCTGGGCTCGAGGACTGGGACCTGTGGCTCGGGGTTCTCGAGAATGACGGGGAAGTGGAGATGCTGCCGGATCCTGTCCTGCGCTACAGGATACGCCGGGATTCCCGCAACAAGCGCATATCCAACGACACCCTCAAAGATCTCAGGCGCAAACTGTGGGAGCATCATAAAGTATTGTATTCCAAGTATTTTCTTGATCCCGTCGACACCATGGAATATAGAAGGCTGGCGTATACGAACAGGAAACTCTCGCGCCTGCCCGGAGCAAGGATTCTCAACTTGATCAAAAACCTATTCAGATAATGAACTTTAAACTATTACTCGGAAGCCTGTTTGCAACAGTGCTCTTATCCGCCTCTTGCACAGGCGGAAATGAACCCGAAAGCATTACCGCCGCCAATGCCCTGGCCAAGCGTCTCATTCCCAATCAAGCCGCGAAGATTGTCTTCCGCGAAGTTCCCGCCGACACCGCCGACACCTTCACCCTCAGTTCGGAGAACGGGAAGATAGTGATTGCCGCCAACAACGCCGGCACGATGGCAGTCGGCCTTAACTATTACCTCAACAACTACTGCAATACTACGGTCTCACAATATGCAGCTCACCCCGTGGAGATGCCCGAGGTGCTGCCGGATGTACCGAAACCTGTAAGCGTGAGCGCAAAGGTCCCCTACAGGTTCTATCTCAATTACTGCACCTTCGGCTACGCCATGCCATGGTGGGGATGGAAAGAATGGGAACGTTTTATCGACTGGATGGCCCTGAACGGTGT
>CAMOIZ010000066.1 GCA_946616385.1 uncultured Bacteroidales bacterium
GCATTCGTGACGAACCTTGCAGGTTCGATGGGTGTGATCGTTACCAACCAGTTCGGCGCTTCCAAGGCCCTTTCGCAGCTCGGAACCCTCGCCAACTTCATCGCCTATGCCTGTATGGGCATTCCCGCAGGCATCATCCTCAAGCGCAAGGGCTATAAATTCACCGCACTTGCAGCCGTCACCGTGGGCTTTGTCGGTGTAGGCATCCAGTTCCTTTCCGGATATGTGGAGAGTTTCGCTGTCTATGTGCTCGGCGCATTCGTGGCCGGCTTCTCGATGTGCATGCTCAACATTGTGGTGAACCCTATGCTCAACACCCTCGGCGGAGGCGGCAACAAGGGTAACCAGCTCATCCAGTGGGGTGGCACCTGCAACTCCACCGGCGGCACCATCGCTCCTATCTTCGTAGGCTGGCTGGTAGGCGGCAGCATCGCAGATGCAACCGTGTCCAAGGCTGCTCCCGTGATGATCATCGCCATGACAATCTTCGCCATCGCGTTTGTAGTCATCTCCCTTACCCGGATTCCCGAGCCTCACATGGAGACCCCCGAAGAGAAGGCCGCACGCCTTGCAGGCAATGTTCAGAAGGATCCTCACAGCGCTCTTTCTTTCCGTCACTTCGTGCTCGGTGCAATTGCAATCTTCTTCTATGTCGGTATCGAGGTGGGTATTCCCAACACCGCCAACGTATACTATTCCGGACTTGACTGGGTAGGCCCTGCAATCGCCGGCACCATGATCGGCGGCTACTGGCTCAGCATGCTCATCGGCCGTCTGATCGGTGCATCCCTCGGATCCAAGATCAGCAGCAAGACCATGCTCGGCGTAATGAGCGCCGTGGCTATCGTGCTCGTAATCTGCGCAATCTTCACACCCGAGACCGTGCATATCAAGATCGGAGCCAACACCATTCCCCTGTCGCTCGGATTCCTCGTGCTCTGCGGCCTCTGCACCTCCATCATGTGGGGCGCAATCTTCAACCTCGCGGTCGAGGGCCTCGGCAAATACACCGCAGCTGCTTCGGGCATCTTCATGACCCTGGTTTGCGGCGGCGGCATCATCCCGTTCTTCCAGAACCTCCTTGCCGACCATGTGGGATCGCTTCAGAGCTACTGGCTCATCATCGCCTGCCTCGCATTCCTCGTATACTATGCATTCGCAGGTTCCAAGAATGTCAACACCGATATCAAAGTAGACTAAGATATGGATAAAGATTTTGTAGTAGGCATAGACATAGGCGGCCAGAGCTGCAAGCTCGGCGTAGTTGACGCACGCGGCGAAGTGCTCGCGCAGAGCGTCATCAAGACCAATGACAATCCCGATGCGGACGTAATCATCAAGGAGCTTGCCGAAGCCGTGATCAAACTCGTGGCGCAGGCCGGCAAGCACGGACAGATCCGTGGCATAGGCGTGGGAGCTCCCAACGGAAACTATTACACCGGAAGCATAGCATTCGCACCCAATCTTCCCTGGGCCGCCCACGGAGAAGTCAAGTTCGCACAGAAACTTTCCGAGGCCTGTGGAGGCATTCCCGTATCGCTTACCAACGACGCCAATGCGGCGGCGGTCGGCGAGATGACCTACGGAGTTGCAAAGGGTATGAAGAACTTTATCATGATCACCCTCGGCACCGGCGTAGGTTCCGGTATCGTAGTGAACGGCGAAGTCCTTTACGGCTCCGACGGTTTCGCCGGAGAACTCGGCCACACTATAGCCGTCCGTCACAACGGAAGGCTCTGCGGCTGCGGCCGCAACGGCTGTCTCGAGGCGTACTGCTCCGCAATCGGAGTGGCCCGTACAGCCCGCGAGTGGCTCGACATGAGCGAGGAACCTTCTTTGCTCCGTGAAGTCCAGAACATCACTTCCAAGGATGTGTACGAAGCTGCGAAGGAAGGCGACGCCGTCGCTATTCGCGTATTCAACTATACCGGACGCATTCTCGGCGAGAAACTTGCAGACTTCATCCAGTTCTCCGCCCCGGAGGCTATAGTCCTCTTCGGCGGGCTGGCACGTGCAAAGGAGTTTATTTATGAACCCACCTTCAAGAGCATGAACGACAACGTCCTGCCCTTGTGGAAAGGCAAGGTCAAACTCCTCTTCTCCCAGTTGAAGGAAAGCGATGCCGCCATCCTCGGCGCTTCGGCTCTTGCATGGGAACTATAGAAACAACTTTTAAAACTTATAAATGTAATGAGAAAGAATTTTTTGTTCGCAGTCCTCGCAGCAGGACTTGCAGTTGCCGCCTGCTCACCCAAGGCTGAGAAGGCAGCAGAAGTAGAAGACGGCGAAGAAGCCGTCGAAACAGTGGAAGAAGTGGTCAAGACCGCAAAGGACTACACTCCCAGCAAGAAGCAGATCGACTCTGTATCATATCTCGTAGGTATCAACTTCGGTTCCTTCATCAAGGGATACGATTTCGGCGACCTGAACTATTCCCAGATCAAGAAGGGTATGACCGATTTCATCAAGGCGAAAGGCAATATGCGCGACCCTGAATTCGGCGAGCAGTTCAAGATCAATCCCGACGAGATGAACCGTCTCTTCGGCGAATTCCTCGAGAACAGGCGTTCCCTCAAGCTCCTTCAGAATAAGGAAGCCGAGGAAGCTTTCCTTGCCAAGAACAAGACCAAGGAAGGTGTCGTAGAACTTGAGAGCGGCCTCCAGTACAAGATCATCAAGGAAGGTGGCAAGAAGCCTGCATCCGACAAGGACACCGTCTGGGTACGCTATCAGGGCAAGACCCTCGACGGCAATGTGTTCGACGAGGTTACCCCCGATCGCGATTCCGTACGCTTCACCCTCAACCGCGTAATTGCCGGTTGGACTGAAGGAATCCAGCAGGTAGGTGAAGGCGGACAGATTGAACTCTATGTTCCCGCCAAACTCGGATACGGTGAGCGCGGCAACCAGGGCATCGAACCCAACGCCACCCTCATCTTCACAGTAGACCTTTGCAAGGTGGCTCCTTTCGTAGAGAAGGAAGCTGAATAATCTTCCTGTCGGTTTCAAATCGGATTCCATGTGCAAAACAAGCGTTTTTTGCACATGGAATCTTGTTTCTAAAAAGCCTTGAAGTCATGAATAAGATATGCAATCGTTTAGCGGGAACGGCCCTTGTCGTCATCTTGTCGTTGCAAGGCGCTCCCGGCATTTTCGCCCAGAACAGGAAAGCGCTTCCTGAAGACAACGGCATGGCTCTCGTCAATCCTGGAATGGGCTGGATGGTGTTTTACTATTCCAATGTCCTGGAAAACTACGGCTCAAAACTGGAGCCTTCCGATATAGTGGAGGATTTCCCCGGGATGAGCACCGTGTTCCTGCGTCTTCCCTGGAGTTTCGTTGAGCCGGAAAAGGACAAATTCAACTGGGAGATTATCGACACTCCGGCACAGCGCTGGCTCGAGAAGGGCCGGCAGGTGGCGTTTTGCATTACCGCCACCGAGAACTGGACGCGCCAGGGCACGCCGCAGTGGGTGTTCGACGAGGGGGCGAAGTATTATGAAGTAGGAGGCTTTCTGGAGCCGGATTACGACGATCCGGTTTTTCTCGCCGCGTGGAACACATGGTGGCAAAGATGGCCGAGCGCTATGACGGCGATCCGGCGGTTGCCTTTTTTGCTATAGGCGCCTATGGGATGTGGGGAGAAGGGCACACGGTGCGCACGACCCCGACCCATGGCCATAGCTGGGGATTCGAGAGCCAGAAACGCATCATCGACATCTATACCCGCCATTTCAGGAAGACACAGCTTTGTATTTCGGACGATTATGCGGGGCACGATGACCGGCGGGCGCGTTTTCCCATCATCGACTACGCCAAGTCCAAGGGTGTGACGATCAAGGACGACAGCATCCTGGTGATGAATCCTCCTGATTCGTGGTATCACAGCGGAATGGCCCAGATCTTCTGGCCCGAAATGCCGGTAATCCTCGAGCACGAGCATTACGGCATCAGCGTCAAGTTCGATGCGTGGGACGCCGACCTCCTTCTCAAGGCCGTGGAGGATTATCATGCATCCCTGCTCTCGATCCACTGGTGGCCGCGCGAGTTCCTGCAGGCCAACAAGGATGCAATCGGGCGAATCAACCGGCGGATTGGATACCGGATCAATATGACGGAGGCTGAATGGCCGGCTGAGATACATCTCAACGAGCCGTTTCACATCAAGAGCGCCTGGAAAAACCAGGGGGTTGCGCCCTGCTATTGCGGCGGCTATCCCTGCTTTACCCTAAAAGACCGGAAGGGCGGCATCCTGGCCGTGCTTGTCGACACGGAATTCAACATCAAGGACCTTGGTGTCGATGCTCCTGGCGAGGGAGTTCCTTTCCGGAGGGATGTCGAGTTCACGATCGCCAGGGTCTTTACAGATTCGTTCGGCTCCTTCTCCCGCGCCTGCCCTTCCGGCAAAGCCGGAATCTACTTCTCGGTAGGAACCGCGTATGGCTCTCCCACCATCTCCCTCCCTTACAAGGGGGACGACGGCCACAAGCGCTACTACCTTGGCGAGGTTACCTTGAAATAAAGGCCACAACCATAATCAATCTTCCAAGATTGTTTTTTGAGAAAAATTTCAATCTTCCAAGATTGTTTTATATCTTTGCGATGGTTAAACGCATAAAGACATGGAACTAAATCCGGACATACTCTACAGAAACTCACACAGACTTGTGACACAGGTGAGCCTTGACTTCAAACGTGAGATATATGACCACATCAATTGGAAGCCTAGAATTATTGGAATCAAGGGACCGAAGGGTGTAGGTAAATCCACTCTCCTCAAACAGCATATCCGGGAGACATTCGCAGATGACAGCAAAATCCTTTACGCTTCGCTGGACCATATCTGGTTCAACGGGAACAGTCTGGACGATTTGATTGAGTACCACTATATCCATGGAGGAACTCATCTGTTTTTGGACGAAGTGCACAAGTACGAGAACTGGCAGTGGGGAATCAAGAATATCTACGATAATTATCCCACGATGAATGTCGTATTCACGGGAAGCTCCATGCTTCAGATTGGCGAGGGCAACGTGGATCTCTCCAGAAGAACTTCCATGAACACGGTCCACGGAATGTCGTTCCGGGAGTATCTTGCCTTTGAAGGCCTCCTATCCTGGGAAAAGGTCAGTTTGGAGGATATCCTTACCAGGCATGTTGAAATCGCTACAGAAATCACCAACAAAATCCATGTTCTGAATTACTTCACGGATTATCTCAAGCATGGATATTACCCCTTCTACAAGGAAGATACGGAAGGATTTAACGACCGCTTGGCAGAGGTATGCCGCCAGGTGATTGAGCAGGATATCCCGGCTGTTACGGAGGTGGAGTATGCTACTATCCAGAAACTGAAGAAGCTGCTCTATATCATAGCAGCCCAGGTTCCGTTTGTCCCCAATATGGAAGAGATTTATAATCAGTTGGAGACCAACCGGGAGCAGGGGCTTAAGTTGATGGACCTGCTTGAACGGGCAGCCCTTATCGGTCAGCTCAAGACTAAACCAAAATCCGTGAAGAAACTGTCTTCACCGGACAAACTCTATCTGGATAATCCCAATTTGATGTATGCCTTGTCCGGTAACCCGGAAATAGGAACCATAAGAGAGTCATTCTTCTATAATCAGTTGAGCAGAGTATGCAAGGTATATTACCCTGCAAAAGGGGATTTCCTTGTGGACGAGAAATATCTCTTCGAGGTGGGTGGTCCTGGAAAGAGTTTTGAACAGATCAAGGATATTGAAAACAGTTTCCTGGCGATAGATGGAGTAGAGTTTGGGCGCGGGAATAAGATTCCCCTCTGGTTGTTTGGGTTCTTGTATTAATTGTTTTTGTACAGATGAAACCGCATAGACTGATAACCATAGCGGCAGCGCTAATGCTGAGCATGGCCTTTTGTTCATGCAAAGTTGTCCGCGCATCCCGGCCCGTCCGGGAATCCCTCCGTACACTCCAGCCGCTGCTGCTGCGTTCGGAAAAGGTGGACAGTTG
>CAMOIZ010000067.1 GCA_946616385.1 uncultured Bacteroidales bacterium
CGATGAGCGAGGGAGGAAAGAGCATCACCGCGTTCGCATCCCGCACCAACAAGGGCAAGAACAAGATCGTGGCACAGCTCAATCCCGGCGCAGGTGTAGTGACTCCGCGTGCGGATGCGCACTGGATCGTGACCGAATACGGTGCCGTCGACCTTTACGGCAAGTCGTTGCAGGAGCGTGCGAAGCTCATGATCAGCATCGCCCATCCCGACGACCGCGAGGCCCTGGACCGTGCTGCATTCGAGCGCTTTGGCCCGCATTGGAATTTTTAGTATATTTGCAGGTTATGGCAAAGTATATAATCACAGAAGTCAAGGATATGAAGGACGTGAAACGCTTCGTGCGCTTCCCGGACCTGCTTTATAAGGACAGCAGGCAGTATGTTCCTGCTCTCCACAAGAAGGAGATACGCAATCTCACCAAGGATGCCGCGCTCGAATACTGCTCCCACAAGATGTGGCTGGTGAGCGACGGCGACAAAGTGGTAGGGCGCATCTGCGCAATGATCAATCCCCGTTACAATGAGCGTTACGGCAAGAAGTGCGTGCGTTTCGGATGGTTCGACACGATCAACGATCCGGAGGTTGCGAAACTGCTGTTGGAGACGGCTGAAAAGTGGGGCAAGGATCAGGGGATGGATACCATCCACGGGCCTCTCTACTACAACACTCTCGGCAAGCAGGGGATGCTCATCGAAGGTTACGAGAACATTCCTCCGTTCAACTGTCTCTACAATTTTCCGTACTACAACGAGTTCATGACCCGCTTCGGTTTCGAAAAGGAGTGCGACTGGGTGCAGTACAAGATGGTGGCCAACCACGGGGTGCCCGAAAAAGCCCGCCGTGTGGCGAAGATCGTGGAGGAACGCTACAACCTCCATGTCGGAAGCCTCGACAAACTGAAGAAGGATCCCGACATGGTGAAGAAGTTCTTCCGCCTCTACAGCGACAGTTTCTCCGAGACGGTTTACAATTTCATCCCCTTCACCGACAAGGAGATAGAGCAGGAGGCCGCGGATTCGATGCCTTACATTTCCGACAAGGCGAGCTGCCTGCTGCTCGACGAGCACGACGACATCGTCGCCTTCGGAATATCGTTCCCCACGATTTCCGAGGCCTTGCAGAAAGCGAAGGGCAAGCTTTTCCCGTTCGGATGGTTCCACCTGCTGCGGGCTATGCGCAACTACGAAACCACCGACCTCATGATCAACGGGGCGGTGCCGGAGTGGCAGAACAAGGGCGTATCGGCCATCTACTACAAGGAAATGGCCGACAAGGCGATCAAGGTAGGGGAGCGCTGGGCGATCTCCAACCCCCAGATCGAAAGCAACAGCGCCGTGAACATCTGGAACAGTTATGAGCACGAGCCTTTCATGAAACGCAGGTGCTACATCAAGAAGATAGGAGAATAATATGGCAGACACCAAATTACTTGAGAAGGTACTGAGTCTTCAAGACAAGTTCGCATCGCTTCAGGAGCAGCTTTCCAGCCCTGACGTGATGTCGGACATGAAGAAATACGTACAGCTCAACAAAGACTACAAGGAGCTCGAGCCCATCATCAAGGCCGGGCTTGACTATAAGAAGAAGTTGGACAATCTGGCTTCGGCGAAGGATGTTTTCATGAACGAAAACGATCCTGAACTGAAGGAGATGGCCCGTGAGGAGATCGGCGAGATCGAATCTCAGATTCCCGAGATCGAGCAGAATATCAAACTGCTTCTGATCCCTGCGGATCCGGACGACAGCAAGAACGCCCTCGTGGAAATACGCGGAGGCACCGGCGGCGACGAAGCCGCCATCTTCGCCGGAGACCTTTTCCGCATGTACCAGCATTTCGCGGAGAGCATGGGATGGAAGCTTGAGATAACCGACCAGGCGCCCGGCACCTCGGGCGGCTTCAAGCAGATCGTGTTCAAACTCTCCGGTCCCGACGGCGTTTACGGCATCATGAAATACGAGTCCGGAGTGCACCGCGTGCAGCGCGTCCCCCAGACCGAGACACAGGGCCGTATCCAGACCTCGGCCGCTTCGGTGGCGGTATTCCCGGAAGCAGGTGAATTCGATATCGAGATCAATCCCGCGGATATCCGCAAGGATCTCTTCTGCGCATCCGGCCCGGGCGGACAGGGAGTGAATACGACCTACTCCGCAGTGCGCCTCACCCACATCCCCTCCGGAATCGTGGTCCAGTGTCAGGAGGAGCGTTCCCAGATCAAGAACGCCGAGCGCGCGATGGAGGAACTCCGTACGCGCCTCTACAACATGGAGCATCAGAAGTACCTCGACGGAATAGCCGCAAAACGCAAGACCATGGTCTCTACCGGCGACCGTTCCGCGAAGATCCGTACCTACAACTATCCCCAGTCGCGAGTGACCGACCATCGCATCAACTGGACAATGTACAACCTTCCCGCCTTCATGGACGGCGATATCCGGGAGTGCATCGACCAGTTGCAGGTGGCCGAGAACGCTGAACGCCTGAAGGAAGCCGGAGAATAATACGATGATCGCCAACCTCGCCTTGTTTTTTTCCACCGCGGCGCTGCTCATTTCATGTGTAGTGCTCCTGATGCTTCTCAAGCTTCGCAAGGGGGGAGAGGTGATGCGCCTGACAAACATGGGCAACGTGGTGAGCGACTACATGACTCCCGCGCAGGACGACAAGGTGATCACTCTGGCCGACAACGAGGGCGTCATGAAATTCAGCGTCCGCATGAAGAACATTTATTACATCGAAGCGGACGACAATTACATTAAAGTGTGGTACGACGACCACACCGGAAACGTAAAACAATATATGCTGCGCTGCCGCTTGAAGACGGTCGAAGAGAGTTTTGCGGAAAGCGACCTTGTGCGCTGCCACAGGAAATACATAATCAATATTTCCAGGATCCAGGTGCTCAGCAAGGAAAAGGACGGCTATCAAATAGATCTTGGCGTCGACAGCATAGGAGCGGTGCCGGTTTCGAAGACTTACGAACCGATGGTGCTCCAGAAATACAATTCAAGACATTGATTATGTGGCAGAGGATACAGACTCTTTATTTGCTGATTGCGTCGGGGCTTCTCGTCGCAATGTATTTCCAGCCCTACGGCACATGGTTCATCGTGCTTTTCAGCCTTGCGCTTGCCTGCCAGCTGTTGGCGGTGGTGGCGCTCAAGTCCCGCACGTTGCAGATGCGCCTTTCCAATCTTGCAGGGCTTTTGCTCCTTGGACTCCAGATTTGGATGTGCGTCGCTTATTTTTCGGCGGATCCCCGTCCTGCGCTCAGCTTCACGGCCATCTTCCCTATAGTAGCCGCCATCCTGGACTTCCTTGCGGCCAGGGCCATACTCAGAGACGAACTGCTGGTGCGCAGCGCATCTCGCCTGCGCGCTGCCAAACGTAATAAATAACACTGATATTTATGAGAATACCGGAATCAGAACTCATTATCAATGCCGACGGCTCGGCATTCCACATTCACATCAAGCCCGAAGAACTTGCGGACACCGTCATAGTTTTCGGCGACCCCGGCAGGGTTAAGATGTTCGAACCCCTTTTCGACAGCATAGAGGCCAAGGGACAGTCTCGCGAATTCGCATTTGCAACCGGTCTCTACCACGGCAAGAGGGTGACCGCCCTTTCGCACGGTATCGGGTGCGACAACATCGACATCGTGATGACCGAGCTCGACGCCCTTGCGAACGTGGATTTCAAGACACGCGAAGTCAAGCCCGAGCACAGGACGCTCACAATCGTGCGTATTGGCACCTGCGGCGCCATCCAGCCGGATATTCCCTTGGGATCCTTCATCCTCAGCCATATTTCCGTGGGCTGCGACGGCCTCATGAACTGGTACGAAGGCCGCGACGAGATCGCTCTTCTCGATTTCGAGGAGGCTTTCAAGAAGGCTGTGAAATGGAACAAGCATCTGCCCGATCCCTATTTCGTGCGCGGGTCCGAGAAGCTTATAAAGCTTTTCGAAGACTGCACGGTGAAGGGCATGACCGTTTCCGCCTCCGGCTTCTACGGCCCCCAGGGACGCGTCGTCCGCCAGGGACTGGCTATGCCGAACATGCTCGAGGATTTTGAAAAATTCGAATACAAGGGATATCGTATCACCAACTTCGAGATGGAAGGCTCCGCCCTTGCCGGAATGGCGCGCAAACTTGGCCACGAAGCCATCACGGTGTGCGCCGCCATCGCCCATCGTTATCTGAAGGATGCCAACACCGACTACAAGCCTCGCGTGAACGAGCTTGTGAAACTGGTGCTGGACAAGCTGACGGCCTAGTTGTTCTTGTAGAGTTCCTTCGTGGAGTTGATCTCCCAGACCTTGATGGAAGGATCGCTGACGCTTGCGTCGACGATCCTTTTTTGTCCCCTGATCACATTGGTCTCCAGGAAGCGGATCTGCTCGGGGAAGGTGGTGAGGAAGGCGCTGGCGATCTCGTGCTGGCTGCCATCAAAGCGGTAAATATTGTAATTGTAGCCGTTGTCGGCGAAGATCTCCGAAAGCGGGTCGGCACCCATGAAACGGTTCTTGAAGAACTTGATGCTCTTGTAGGTGACTATGCGGTCGGCGGTTCCATGGAAGAAGAGGGTGGGGGCGGGTTCCTTCGCATATTTTATCTTCCCCTCGCGCGACAGTATCGCTCCCGAGAAAGGCATTACGCCCGCGTAGTTGAATTCCTGGGGGAGCATTCCGGCATGGCCGCTGCGGTTGCAGATGTGCCACTCCGCCTGCATCGCGATCATGGCGCCGGCGGAAGATCCGCTCACTACGATATTGGAGGGGTCCACTCCGAGAGCTTCGGCATTGTCGATGATGAAGGAGGTGGCGCTGAACAGGTCTTCCACCCCGATCTGTATGGCATTGTAGATGGTGCCTACGTTGCCGACACCCACGTTGCCTGCGCCCTTCAGTCCGAGGCGGTAGTCGATGGTGATCACCTTGTAGCCGTTCTGCGTGTAACGCTGGAACCACGGGAGGTATCCGCGTGAGTTGCGTTCACCGCTGATGAATCCTCCTCCGAAAACGAAGAGAATGGTCGGTTTGGCCTTTCCGTCCAACGTGGTTTCGCTCTCCGGAGCGGGGTCGTAGACGCTCATGTAGAGCTGGCAGGTGTCGCGCTGGGCGAACATGTATTCTCCCGAAGGAGTGAGGTTGATGCGGACGTTCTGTGCTCCGGCAAGAAGGCAGAGCAGCGCTGCTGCGAGGGTTATTACGGCCTTTTTCATCAGCTGGTTATGGTTTTGTCGGTTCTGATCGTGAATGTGGACAACAGGGCTGCAAGTTCGTTTTTGCCCGGGAATGCCTGCTTGGAAGCCGGCTTGCCTATGTGTTCTGAAGACAGGAATTCCGGCCTCATCCCCTTGCGGCGGAGGTAGGCGCTGCTGATGCTCTGTTCCTGCTTCAGGATGGCTTTCAGGAGGTGGATGGCGGAGGTCTCCGCTGCTCCTTCGGCCATGGAGTCCGCGATCGCAAGGCTCACGGCGTTTCCGCCTTCGCGCCCCAGCCGTATGTCGTCCTCGTTGCTGTAGGGAATGCAGTGCTCGTGGAAGATGGCCGAGTCGAGTTCGGATTTGCACTCTCCGGTGTCGATGCCGCACTTTCTCAATGCCTGAACCGCGCCGTTGTCGCCATGTCGCAGTATGCCGAGAAGAAGATGGTCGGCTTCTATGGTATAGCTGCCGGTGCGCATGGCCTCTTCGCGGGCGAAGCCGATGATGGCGTCGAATTCTTTGGAAATCTTCATCTGGAACGCTGCTATATTTGCGTACAAAAATAGCAATTAAATCGAATATTTTTGTTAAATTTGCGTGTTTATAAAGAAGCATAAAAATATAAAAGAAAAATATGGACAGTGAGGGAAATTTCAATGAAGTGAATCACGGTTATATCG
>CAMOIZ010000068.1 GCA_946616385.1 uncultured Bacteroidales bacterium
GGTTTCGGACGGAGTTCCTTACTTCGAGGTTCTCGGTCAGCTTCCCAAAGCTTAATCGGGTATCTTCAGATTTGTTCCGTATGCAAAACAGCCCGTTTTGCATACGGAACACTTGTTTTTGCATACCGTTGCTTGTTTTTCGAGGGGTTTGTATGCAGAAAGGCGGTTTTTGCATACCGCTGCTTGTTTTTGGCGGTGTTTGTATGCAGAAAGGCGGTTTTTGCATACCGGCAGTGGCGTATATGGCTGGAGGCGTTTAGCAGATGAGAAAAATTGCTAAATTTGCAATATGGCAATCATAGGCATAATGGATTCGGGCATGGGCGGTCTTTCGGTTTTCCGGGAGATACGCAAAGCCTTGCCGTCGGAACACTATATCTACTATGCCGACAACGCCCACTGCCCTTATGGCGAGAAGAGTCCGGAATACATCCGGGCACGCCTTCGCGCGATAACGGATTTCTTCATCTCCCGTGGCGCCGTGGCGGTCGTACTGGCATGCAATACAGCAACGGCCGCGGCCATCGAAAGCCTCCGCAAAGAATACGATATTCCTTTCGTGGGCATGGAGCCGGCGGTGAAACCGGCGGCGCTGGATACCAAAACGGGCGTGATAGGCGTCCTGGCCACTGCGGGCACTCTCAAGGGCAGCAAATATCTCAACACGAAGGGCCGCTTCGAAGACCATGTTAAAATTGTGGAACGCGTGGGCCGCGGGTTCGTGGAACTGGTGGAAGCGGGCAAACTGACAGGGCCGGAGGCGGAGGAAGTCGTGAAGCCCGCGCTGGAACCCCTGCTTGCAGAAGGGTGCGACCGCATAGTCCTTGGATGCACCCATTATCCTTTCCTGTTGGAGACCCTGCGGAAAGTGGCGGCTGAACTCGGGCACGGCGATGTCGAATTCATCGACCCCGCGCCGGCGGTGGCTAAAAGGCTGGTGCAGGTGCTGGAAGGCAGGAAAAAAGGCAACGACAGGGGAGAGACGGAGCTGTATGCTTCTGGGGACGATGCCAAATTGAAGGAATTCTACGCGTCTTTATGATAGGCGTAATAGTCATAAACTACGGCGGCCCGGAGCGTACCATACGCTTCGTCAGGGAAGAGTGCGCGAAGATCGCCTCCCCGCACAAGGTGGTGGTGGTCGACAACGGCTCCGGGCAAAGCTGCCTGCAGGCGCTGCAAAACGGTCTTGACGGCCTTGCGGAGATAGTCCCCGCAGGAGAGAATCTGGGTTTCGCAAAGGGAAACAACCTCGGCGCCGAAGTGGCGAAGGACAGGTTCGGGGCGGATCTCCTCCTGTTCGTGAACAACGACATCGTATTCACCAGCGAAGACGTCGTGGACGCGCTGGCGGATCGTCTGGCGCAGTTGCCTGACGTCGGGATGATAGGCCCGAAGGTGCGCGGCCTGGACGGCCGTCTGCAAAGCCCGGAACCCTTCCAGAGCTTTGCCGCCAAGCATCTCCTGCCATACTGGGGCAAACTCTTCATGGGCAAGTCCAGACTCGCCACCCTCATGCAGGAGGATTATGCCGAAACCGCGCAGGAAGGCCTGCACTACCGTATCATGGGCTCATTCATGCTGATGCGCACGGCCGATTTCGAGGCCTGCGGCGGCATGGATCCGAACACCTTCCTCTATGCGGAAGAGGCTATCCTCGCCGAACGGCTCAAACGCCTGGGAAAGGGCGTCTGGTATGAACCTTCGGTGGAAGTTCTGCACGAGCACGGGGCCACGGTGAACAGCCATTTCAGCAAGGTCAAGCGCCGCAGGATGCGCCTGGAAAGCGACGCATATTACTACAGGACATATCTTCGCCTGCCCCGGCTGCAGTATCTGGCGGCAAGGCTCACATACGCGCTCAAGGCGCTTTTCGGACTATGAAGCAGAAGGTCTACATCTCTCCCTCGGCAAGCCGCAAGCTCGGTTATCCCAATCCCTACTTCCCGCGCCTCAAGCAGGAACTGGGCGCCTGGTTCGATGTGATGGAGGCCGACAACAGGCCCTGCCGGATGCAGGCGGGCGCCCTTCTGAAAGCGAGCCTGAAAGCGGATATCTTCATGCTGAGTTTCGTGGAGACCATCGCGTTCCAGAAACTGAGCGTGCTGCAGACCTGCCTTGCCCTGCTGGCGATGGACATACTCCGCCTGCGAGGAGGCCGGCTGGTCTTTTTCTTCCACAATCCCGCACCTCACAAGGGAGAAAACCGTCTCTCCCGCATCCTCACGAAGCGGATGTTCAGGCGCGCCTGCCTGGTGGTCGCCCATTCGGAGAACACGGCCGCCATCGCAAGACAGCGCAGTTCGGCGGACAAGGTGCTTCTCTTCCCGCATCCTGCGGAACTGCCGGAAAAGGTGACGCCCTCGGAGCGCAGGGCGGATGTGCTGATCTGGGGTACCGTCCTTCCGTACAAGGGCGTGCTCGAGTTCTTGAGCACTCCGGGCGTGGCTGATTCCGGGCTCAAGATAGACGTGCTCGGGGCTTGCCCGGACGCATCCCTTGCCAGGCAGATACATGCGCTGGAAAACGGGAACGTCCGTTTCGAAGAACGCAGGGCCCCGATGGAGGAAATCGCCTCCAGGATCGCCGCCAGCGGGATGGTGCTGTTCCCGTATCTGCCCGGAAGTATTTCAGGATCAGGCACTTTGATGGATACTCTCCGCTACGGAGGATCGCCGGTAGGCCCCGATGTGGGAGCCTTCCACGACCTCGCGCAGGAAGGTTTGTGCAGGGTATATAAAAATCCGGCCGAACTTCGGGAAATCCTGAAATCCGGCTGGACTGTCGATTCCGGGCTTGCCGCCCGTTATCTGGAGAAACACTCCTGGCCCTCCTTTGCGAGGGAACTTGCAGAGCGTCTTATTCAGCGCACTTCTCGCAGCTGAAGCATCCCCATGTGCAGGCTGCAAGGGCGCCGCCTACGAGGGGACCTACGAAGAATACCCATACATCCGCAAGGGCTTCGCCGCCGACGAAGAGGGCGGGGCCGAAGGAACGTGCAGGGTTCACCGATGTGCCGGTGAGATTGATGCATACGAGGTGGATGAGCACGAGTGCGAGACCGATTGCAAGTCCTGCAAAGTTGCCTGCTCCCTTCTTTGCGTCGGTGGTGCCGAGCACTACGAGCACGAAGAGGAAGGTGGCTACGCATTCAACCACGAGGGCTCCCAAGGGGCCGCCGGCATTGGCGACGCCGTTGGTTCCGAGTCCGGCGGGATCACCCATTGCTCCGGGAGCTCCGGTGAGGGCGATGATGCCATAGAGGATGGCTGCGCCGGCGATACCGCCGAGGATCTGGCCGCACCAGTAGCCGCAGGCATCCTTCCAGCTCATACGCTTGCTCAGCACTACGCCGAGGGTGATGGCAGGGTTGATATGGCAACCGGAGATGCCTCCGATGGTGTAGGCCATTGCGACAACTGCAAGACCGAATGCAAGGGCGGTGGCTGCAACTCCTGCAGGCTCACCACAACCTACGAACACTGCGGTTCCGCAACCCAGAAGGGTCAGGACAGCGGTGCCGATGAATTCTGCAAAATACTTTTTCATGATAACGTAAGGTTTTAGTGGTGCTAATATCGGAAAAATTTGGGAATAATCACTAAATTTGTACGATGATTACGCAAGAACAGATAAAAGAGCTCCGTCAGCGCATCGCGGCGCTGGAAAAGTCTCTTGGTATTGATGCCAAGCGCTCCGAAATAGCTGCGAAAGACGCTGAGAGCCAGGCTCCCGGCTTCTGGGACGATCCCAAGGCTGCAGAGGCCTTCCTCAAAGGGGTAAGCGGCGTCAAGGCATGGGTCGCTGCATTCGATGCGTTGGTGTCGGCCGCCGACGACCTCGACGTGCTGATGGAACTGGATCCGGAAGGGCCCGATACCGATGCGGCATTCGCCGACGCTCAAAAAAAACTGGAAGATCTCGAGTTCAAGAACATGCTCGGCGAAGAAGGCGACAACCTCGGCGCCGTGCTCACCATAAACTCCGGAGCGGGCGGCACTGAATCCAACGACTGGAGTTCGATGCTGATGCGCATGTACATGCGCTGGGGCGAGCGCAACGGCTACAAGATGACCGTTACCGAACTTGTGGAAGGGGATGAGGCCGGCATCAAGAGCGCCACCATCCAGTTCGAGGGCGACTATGCCTACGGCTACCTCAAGGCGGAGAGCGGAGTGCACCGGCTGGTGCGCATCTCTCCCTTCAACGCCCAGGGCAAGCGCCAGACGACCTTCTCTTCGGTGTTCGTATACCCCCTGGTGGACGACACCATCAACATAGAAATCAATCCTTCCGACATAGAATGGGATACCTTCCGTTCCGGCGGCCACGGAGGCCAGAACGTGAACAAGGTGGAGACCGGCGTGCGCGTGCGCCACATCCCCACGGGCATCATGGTGGAGAACACTGAAACACGTTCCCAGCAGGACAACCGCCAGAACGCCCTGCGCATCCTCAAGTCCCGCCTCTACGACATCGAACTCAAGAAGCGCCAGGAGAAGCAGGCGGAACTGGAAGGGCAGAAAAAGAAGATAGAGTGGGGCTCGCAGATACGCTCCTACGTGCTGCACCCCTACCGCATGGTCAAGGACCTGCGCACCGGCTACGAAACCGCCGACACCCAGGGCGTCCTCGACGGCGACCTGGGCGAATTCATGAAAACCTGGTTGATGCAGAAATAAGCGCTTTGCTTCACCTCTTTTTTGACAGATTTTTTTGCATCTGTCAAATTTTTATTATTTCTGACAGTTGAAAGAAAAATGTCAAAAGGCAAGACTGTCTGAAAATTGATTTGCGGAGGTCAAGTGGATTCGTTATCTTTGCGAAAGAATAATGTGTCCGAGAATATGAACGTTGATTCATTGCTTCGCCAGTACTTTCCGGCATCCGATAATGTCTGCATTGAGATGTTCGATGAAAAGAACATCCAGCAGGTGTATCGCAGGTTGGTAGAGGTATTGATTCATCAACCTGAAGTTGAGACATCTCTCCTTCAGGGAATGAGTTATTGCTTCTATGAGGTAATGGACAACGTCATTATCCATTCAGGCAAAACGGTAGGGATTGTCATCACCAATTATTCAGAACCGGATCATCTCATTCAGATTCTCGTTGCCGATGACGGAATGGGAATCCGGGCATCATTGGCTCAGAACATTGAATATGCCAATATAACTGAGGCGCAGGCCCTGGAGTATTGTATTAAGGATAGTGTGTCCGATGGCAAAGGAATGGGCTTTGGCTTGTATTCAACATCGCGCTTGATTACTACGGCCGGCCATAGGTTGATTATCCGCTCCGGCAATCATACATTATCGGCCAATGGAGATTTGACCGTCACCGAGTCTGAACCCTGGCAAGGAGCAATTGTATATTTTGAACTGCGTTCCAACATGGACATCGATCCGGCATCGGTCGTGGACCACAGGACAGATCCGGCAGGGGAATTTGATGACCTTTTCCTGGAGGATGACCCGCAACTTGACAAGTTATGGTAAAGAGCTTATGAGAGTATTCAAGTTCAGTAATTACGGAGACAGCATGGGAACACGTCTCCTTGGTGCCCGAATCAGGGCCGACCTCCGTCCGCTTCTGGACGGAGATGAAAAGGTTGTGCTGGATTTCTCCGGGATAGACACGGTAACCAACTCTTTCGCCGATGAGTGCATTGCCAAACTCCTGCTGGAAATGCCCCTTTCGGACTTGAAAGCCAAAACAACCTTTACCGGAACAACCCGCATGACGGAACGAAGCATATTATCTGCATTAAAACGCCGTCAAATGCAAATACAAGGCAAGAAATAATACACTTTACAATAATGGCACAAGATTTCAAATACGCCCCCATGTTTCAGCTTGGGGAAGACAAGACCGAGTATTACAAGA
>CAMOIZ010000069.1 GCA_946616385.1 uncultured Bacteroidales bacterium
TCTTTCGACTGGACCGGGTCGTATATACGCATCAACTTTGAAGGCAGCTATCTTGCAATCAAGCTTAATGACAGCGGCAAGGACTGGTTCAATCTTTGGCTCGACAATCCGAACAGCCCTTTTGCCGACAAGGTACTGACCGCGAAAGGCGATACCACTCTGGTGCTTTGCGACCCTGCGATGCTGAAAGCACGCTACGGTAAACGCAGCCCGAAACAACACACGGTCATTCTTCAGAAACGCACGGAAGCAAGCCAGGGCAGAGTAACGGTTCAGGGCATTCTCACCGACGGCCGGCTTTTGCAGGCCGAACCGGTCAGGGAAAGAGTCATCGAATTCGTGGGAGATTCGTTCACATGCGGCTATGGAGCAGAGAATAGCAAGCCGGAGGACCCTTTCCGTCCGGAAGACGAGAATCAGAATTTCACCCACGCCGCTATCATAGGACGCTACTTTGACGCCGACATTCTGGTGATGGCCCATTCCGGACAGGGGGTAAACCGCAACTATAACGACGGCGGACGCGGATACACCCAGGTAGACCGATATCTTCGCACCTTTGACAATTCCGCTCCAGATGACACTGACGCCGCAAAATGGAATCCGGAAATGTTTCCCGTCAAACCGGCGATTACTGTCATTTATCTTGGCGAAAACGACTTCTCACGCGGCAGACAGCCTTCAGAGAGACTCTTCGTCGAAGATTACATCCGACTGCTCAAGGAAATCAAGAACTTCTATGGCTCCGAGCATCCCATACTATGCGCCGCACCTAGGATAGAAGTATTTGAATATGTGCGCGCCGCAGTAGAAAAGGCCGGGCTTGAGAATGTTGCATACACCGGTGTGTTCCGCAAGAATTTTCTTTTCACGGAAACGGGATCCGCCGGACATCCTGCCTATCCCGCACAGCTCAAGATAGCTCACACCTTCATCCCCTATATTTCCAGTCTGACCGGCTGGCCTATTCAGGATAAAGCCATAAAATAGATAATATGAAAAGACTCCTTCTCTGCTCACTCGCATTGCTTCTGGCCATCTGCACCGGCGCTCAGAACACACACCGCGACCGTTATGTGGTAATCGTTTCATTCGACGGTTTCCGTCACGATTACATCGACCGCAACCATACCCCTGCATTCGACAAGATGGCAAAGAACGGAGTCAGGGCGGTAATGTTGCCATGCTACCCCGCATCCACGTTCCCGAACCATTACGCCATGGCCACCGGGCTTGTTCCAGACCATAACGGAATAGTGAACAATTCCTTCTGGGATCCGGAGCACAAGCAGCGCTACAGCATGGGCTCCGACATCAAGAGCAAGAGTTATTTCTATCTTGGGGAGCCATTGTGGAATACCGTCCAGAGGCAGGGGCTCATCGCCGGCATAACCTATTGGGTAGGTTCAGAATTCAACATAAACGGCTCTCTTCCAAAGTATTATCTGCGATATGTCGACAACGAAGTGATTCCCTTCGAGAGACGTGTAAAGAGGACCATCGACCTCTTGAGCCTTCCGGAAGAAGAACGTCCGCGCCTGCTGATGGTTTATTTCAGCGAGCCGGACCACACGGGACATATATATGGGCCGGATCACCGCAACACCGACAAAGCCGTAAGAAGGATGGACAAGATCCTGGGCCGCTTGCGCAACGGTCTTGCAGAACTGCCGATTGCCGACAAGATCGACCTGATTGTCGTTTCCGACCACGGCATGACCGGAATCAGTCCCGACAAATGTGTTTCCGCCGACAAGTATCTGAAAAAAGAATGGATGGAAAAATGCATTTACGGCACTCCGACCTCAATCTTCAGCAAGAATGAAGCCTGCCGCGACTCCATCCTCAACGCTCTGAATGGTGTCGAGCACCTTCATGTCTGGAAAAAAGAAGAGGTCCCGGCCGAACTTGATTACGGTACGAGTCCGCGTCTGGGCGACATAATCGTAGCCCCTGAACTCGGATGGCGTTTTTCCGACCGCCCCGGCAAGAAGTTGGGCGGGCACGGCTATTTTCCTTCCGATCCCGACATGCAGATGATCTTCCGCGCCGAAGGTCCCGATTTCAAAAAGGGATACGAGAACGCCAAGTTCAGGAATGTGACCATATACACGCTTGCATGCCACCTGCTCGGCATAGAGCCGGCACCCAATGACGGCGACCTGAACGAAGTAAAGGGGATGCTGGCAGAATAAAACTACTTTACCACAGCTTCCGCGCAGCGGATTCCGTCGATAGCCGACGAAACGATACCTCCGGAATATCCTGCACCTTCACCGCATGGATAAATACCGGGAATCGAAACGTACTCCAGCGTCTCAGGGTCGCGGGGAATGCGCACCGGAGATGAAGTACGCGACTCAACACCCAGCAGCAACGCCGCATTTGTATAGTAGTTACGTATTTTTACGCGCGGAAAAACCTTCCTCAACCTGTCTGCGACGATTCCTGGCAGCAGTTCATGCAATGGAGCCGAAATCACTCCCGGATGGTATGAGGTCTCCGGCATCTTCTTGCTGATTTTCCCAAGGCAGAAATCCTCCATCCGCTGTGCCGGAGCAGCCATCAGATTCGCAGGATTGAACTGGGCGCAATACTCGAACATGCGCTTTTCAACCTCGTGCTGCCAGTCCATCAGACGGAACGGGCCGTCTCCCGGCACATCCTCCGGCTCGATCTGCACTACGACCCCGGCATTGGCGAACTTGCCGTTTCGCGACGAGTTGCTCATTCCGTTGAGCACCACCGTGCCCGCTTCCGTTGACGAAGGGACCAGGATGCCGCCCGGGCACATGCAGAAAGAGAATACTCCACGGCCGTCCTGCTGTTCCACGAACGAGTATTCCGCGGCAGGGACACCAGGTTTCCACGTACCGTGATATTGTGACCAGTTGATTTTTTCCTGAGGATGCTCCACCCTCACTCCAAGAGCGAAACCTTTCGCCTCCAGGGCACCTCCACGCTTGGCCAGCATCTCGTAGACATCGCGGGCAGAATGTCCTGTGGCGAGGATCACTGCTTTGCCCGAATATGACGATCCGTCAGCGCAGACCACGGAAAAATGCCCTGCTTCACCTTCGACGACGATGACCCTGGATTCAAAATGATACTCTCCCCCATGAGCTATGACGCACTTGCGGATGTTCTCAACGATGCCGGGCAGTTTGTCGGAACCGATGTGGGGATGCGCATCAACCAGAATATCTTTGGAAGCGCCGAAATTCACAAGCTGCTGCAGCACCTCGCGGATGTCACCGCGCTTGGACGAACGTGTATAAAGTTTTCCGTCGGAGAAGGCCCCTGCTCCCCCTTCTCCATAGCAATAGTTGGATTCCGGGTTGACCATGCCTGTCTGCGACAGTCTGGCCATGTCGAATTTGCGGGCATGGACATCCTTCCCCCTCTCCAGCACAACAGGTTTGAGTCCAAGCATCAACAACTTGAGGGCAGCGAACATACCTGCAGGTCCGGCGCCTACGACTATGACGTTTTCTGCATTTCGTACATCCTGATACTCGCAGAGGCGATAGGGCTGATACTCACCAGGAGCATAAGCCTCGTAACGATAACGCCATACCGGCTCCTTTCGGGCATCTATCGAGCGTTTTACAAGAACGGCCTGAAGGCCGCCGGCCTTGGCTTCTATTTCCTTTGCCCTTGGTTCACGGGTCAGCGGACAAGTTATCTCAAATTCTTTCATATTACACCGCTTCCTGTCATTTCGTCATCGGATTCGTACCACACGGCAAACTGCCCGGAGGTCACGCCTCTCTGTGCGGAGTCGAAGAAAATATACAGTCCGTCCTCCCTGCGCAGAAGAGTGGCATCCTGCAATGGCTGACGGTAGCGGATACGCACCCGGCTCCGCCTGGTCTCGCCGGGGACCATTTCAAGATCGGGGCGTATCCAGTGAAGTTCGTCCGGCGCCAGCCGCAGGCAGAGCCTTGAAAGCCCCGGATGCGTATGGCCCTCCCCGACATAGATGATATTCCTGTCGATATCGGTGGATATCACGAATATACTGTCTTTGTGTCCTCCGATGTTAAGTCCCTTGCGCTGGCCTATGGTATAGAACTGGGCGCCCTCGTGCCGGCCGACGATCTTTCCGAAAGGATTGTCTTTGTAACGAATCTTGCGGACGTGTTTCTTGCCTGACCTGTAGGTCTCTGTCTCGAATTTCACGGCATCATAGCTCAGTGCCGTCGACATCACCTTCAGGTCTTCATCGCTGAGAGCAGCGATCTTCGCCATATCGAAAGGATGCGAATCGTTGACCGGGGTTGACTTGTCTTCGGAAATGTAATGGGAAATCATTGGAAGGTCTCCCGTATAATCGTCGCGGAGCAGTCCGCGTACAATTTCGCATTGCCGGGTATACAATGGGTCCTGTTCATAGAACGGAGCATATATCTCGACAACGTCACCTTCGACCGACTTGAGCTTCTGCTGCAGGAACGTGGGGAGATCCACTTTCCCCACAAAACAGATACCCTGCGAATCCTTCTTGTCGGCAGAGGGCAGATCCGCCTCCTTGGCAATCGCACGCACTTCACTCTTGAGCAGACCACCGATGGGGAACAACGCCTTGGAAAGCTGCTCCTGGTTCAGCTGGCAGAGGAAATAGCTCTGATCCTTGCCGGGATCGACGCCTTCCAATATCCTGTAGAGTTTTTTCCCGTCCTGCCCGACAGTCTCTTCCTTGCGGCAGTAATGGCCGGTTGCCACCATGTCCGCGCCCATCTTCTGCGCCACGCGCAGAAAGGCGTCGAACTTGATCTCGCGGTTGCATAGCACGTCCGGATTCGGGGTCCTGCCCTTTGAATACTCGTCGAACATATAGTCGACCACACGCTGGCGGTATTCCTTGCTGAGATCGACAAAATAGAATGGTATGCCAATCTTGCGGGCCACCATTTCGGCGACATAACGGTCTTCTTCCCACTCGCAGTCGCCGTGAAGCGTGGCATCGGCATCGTGCCAGTTCTGCATGAACATTGCAAAAACGTCATATCCCTGCTGCTTGAGCAACAGGGCGGCCACGCTGGAGTCGACACCTCCGGAAAGACCCACACAAATCTTCATAGCATGCAAAGTTAAAGTTTTTTTGTATCTTTGAGGACTGTAACACTATTTTATGACCGAAAAAGAAATCAATATCAAGTTTCACGAGTATTCATCGATCGATGAACTTCCGAAACAAGATCAGGAACTTGCACTCGCAGCCATCGAGGCCATGAGAGGTTCCTATGCTCCCTACTCACATTTTAACGTAGGAGCGGCAGTAAGACTCAGCAACGGTGAAATCGTAAAGGGCGCTAATCAGGAGAACGCCGCTTTCCCTTCAGGATTGTGCGCAGAACGTACCGCAATGTTCTATGCCGGAGCCACTTATCCCGACAAATCCATGGTCTCGATTGCCATTGCCGGGGGTGTGATGGGCAGGCTGGCCAAAGCTCCTGCGACCCCTTGCGGAGCATGCCGTCAGGTAATGGCCCAGTACCAGCTTAAAGGAGGGAAACCCATGTCGGTCATCATGCTTGGCGACGGCCAGATCTGGAAGTTCGACCGGGTAGACGACATTCTGCCCCTCATCTTTGACAGTATTTAAGAAAGTTTTCTTATATTTGCCGACGGGAAAGTCGTACACGACCAGCTCCCTCCCAACTCCCCCAGGGCAGGAATGCAGCAAGGGTAAGAGGTTGTAGCGGTGCGATGTACTAAGCTTTCCCTTTTTTCGTATATGAAATCGGACATCATAATAATTGGCGGAGGAGCAGCAGGGCTGATGGCTGCTTACGGAGCGGCATCCACGCTTGTAGCAGCAGGCAGCGACGCTTCGGTGCTTCTTCTCGAGAAAATGCCTCGCCCCGGCAGGAAAATAATGAT
>CAMOIZ010000070.1 GCA_946616385.1 uncultured Bacteroidales bacterium
GGAACCGGCGGAGGTTTTCCGGGGATTCCGTTGGCGATGATGATGCCCGGGGCGAAGTTCACGCTGTGCGATTCGATAGGGAAGAAGGTGAAGGTTGCGCAGGCGGTCTCAGACGGCCTTGGCTTGCAGAACGTCGAATGTGTAAATGCCAGGGTGGAGAGCCTGCCCGGGCAGTGGGACTGGGTGGTGAGCCGCGCGGTCACGAGTCTCGAGAACTTCTATCCCTGGGTAAAAGGTCGTTTCCGCCGGAGCATACTCTACCTCAAAGGCGGCGACATCGACTCCGAAATTGCAGCCCTCCGGAAAAAATACCATATTCCGACCGCAAATATCCGCACCTGGAGAATAGATTCCTGGCTAAAAGACGAATATTTTGCAGAAAAATTTGTAATTGAGGTTGGAAAAAACTACCTTTGCACTCCCTAATACGAAAAATTAAAAGAATATAGATATGAAAAGGACATTTCAACCTTCCAACCGCAAGCGCGTCAACAAGCACGGCTTCCGTGAGCGCATGAGCACCCCTAATGGCCGTCGCGTACTTGCATCCCGCCGTGCACACGGTCGCAAGAAGCTTACCGTGTCTTCCGAAGACAGGTGGTAGTTTAACCTTTTTTGGTTAAGAGAAGCGGTTGAATTCAATCTTCAACCGCTTTTTCTGTTAAAAAATGCCTATATTTCGCCTATGAAACGTAATATCCTCATAATTCTGGCAATGACTGCTATTGCAATTGAAGCCTGCGCGCCCAAACTTCCCCAGACGCGCAAAGACGATACTGTCGACAATTACTTCGGCACGGAGGTCGCCGATCCATACCGTTGGCTGGAAGACGACGCTTCCGCCGAGACTGCTGCCTGGGTAAAGGCGCAGAATAAAGTAACCGCGGCCTATCTTAAAAAGCTTCCTGCCCGCGAAAAGATACTCGCGAGGCTCAAGGAAGTTGCCAACTACGAAAAGGTGGGCGCACCCTCACACAAGAAGAACGGCAAGTGGTATTTTTACAAGAATGACGGCCTGCAGAATCAGAGCGTCCTCTACGAGATGGACGAACTAGGCGGCGAGCCCAGCGTCTTCCTGGATCCCAACACCCTCAGCGACGACGGCACAGTGGCCCTCAAGGGCACCTATTTTTCGCACGACTGCAAGTACATGGCCTATGTGATTTCCCGCAGCGGCAGCGACTGGGAAGAGATTTTCGTGATGGACGTGGAGAACGGAAGCCTGCTTGAAGACCATATAGAGTGGGCCAAGTTCACCGGGGCTTCCTGGCGCGGCAACGGTTTTTACTACAGTGCCTACGACGCTCCGCAGGGGGATGGTCATGAGTTCAGCGGCAAGAACGAGGTACACAAGATTTACTATCACAAGATCGGCACTCCCCAGAGCGAGGATGAACTCTATTTCAGCAATCCCGCCGAGCCCCTGCGTTTCTATCAGCTGGAAATAAACGAAGAAGAGACTCTCGCCTTCCTCTACGAAGACGGCGCCGACGTCGGTAACAACCTCTACGTAAAGGATTTGCGGGTTGAGGGTGCGGAGTTTGTGCAGATGACCGCCGACATGAAGAATTCCTGCCTGCCGGTGGAGTCCGACGGCGACAAGATCTATCTGTTCACCAACCTCGGAGCCCCGATGAACAAGATAGTGGTGGCAGATGTGCATAATCCTTCCTGCAATAACTGGAAGGACCTGATCCCCGAATCAGACTGCGTGCTTGAAGGTGTCACATTCGTGGGCGGCAAGATCATCGCATCCTATCTCAAGGATGCTTCCACCCATGCCTGGTTATACGATACCGATGGCACTCGCATCAGGGAAATCGAACTTCCGGGAGTCGGCTCCGCCGGCTTCTCCGGCAAGAAGGACGAGCCGTTCTGCTTCTATTCCTACTCGTCTTTCACTACTCCCGGCACAATCTACAGCTACAATCTCGAAACTGGCGAGAGCAGCGTCTACTGCCAGCCGAAGACCAATTTCGATCTGTCGGAATTCAATGTGGAGCAGGTATTCTTCGAGAGCAAGGACGGCACCCGCATCCCGATGTTCGTGACGCATAAGAAGAACGTAAAACTCGATGGAAGCAATCCAGTCCTGCTTTATGGCTATGGCGGATTCGACATCTCCCTCACCCCCGGATTCTCCGCAAACAGGATTCCTTTCCTCGAGGCCGGCGGCATCTATGCCCAGGTGAACCTGCGAGGCGGCGGCGAATATGGCGAGGCCTGGCATCTGGCCGGAACCAAGATGAACAAGCAGAACGTGTTCGACGATTTCATCTCCGCTGCGGAATGGATGATTGCGCATAAGTGCACGTCACCGGAAAAGATTGCTATTCTGGGAGGATCTAACGGCGGATTGCTGGTCGGCGCCTGCATGACACAGAGGCCGGATCTCTACGCAGTGGCCATCCCTCAGGTCGGAGTCATGGATATGCTCCGCTACCACAAGTTTACCATCGGCTGGAACTGGGCCCCTGACTATGGCACCAGCGAAGACAGCGAAGAGATGTTCAAGTACCTGTACGGGTATTCGCCGCTGCACAACCTGAAGCCCGGCACCAAGTATCCGGCAACGCTGGTCACCACCGCCGATCACGACGACAGGGTGGTTCCCGCCCATTCATTCAAGTTCGCGGCCACCCTGCAGGAATGCAACGACGGCACCAACCCCTGCCTGATCCGCATCGACTCCAAGGCCGGCCACGGCGGCGGCAAACCACTCGCTAAAGTGCTTGAGGAACAGGCGGATATCTACGCCTTCATCTTCAAGCATCTGGGAATGTAGTTAATAAAAGCGGCGCCGAAGCGCCGCTTTTATTATTCTTCTCCGAGGAACATCGGATCCCATGCCGGGAGCATGATGGGTTTCTGGTTAAGCAGGGCCTGGATGTCGGCAGGAACATATTTCTTTTCGACCACGAGGCGGAACATGTATTCGTTGAACCATTCGTCGGTCATGATGATGTTGCCTTTCCAGCCTGTGTCGCCCCAGCTGTTCTCGACCAGCCACTTCTGAGGCACGCCTTCCTTCAAATCCACTCCGATCAGCGTCATCGCGTGGCTTGATCCGCTGGCGTGGGTAAGCACGCGCTGCTTCTTGTCCATGGTGAACTTCACGCCCAGAAGGCTCTCGTAGTCGAAATTGTCGATGTCGGCTATGCCGCGCTCACGGTCGAGGAACTTGCCCACGTCGCAGGAGAAGTACATTGCGTCCCCGCCCTTGATGGAGGCGATGGCCATTTTTTTGATGTCGTCGAGAGGGAGGTTGACATAGAGCCAGTTGTGGCCGTCGTAGGTATGGCGGTCGTACTCGATTTCGTATACCTTGCCGTACTCGCGTGCCGGGTCGTTCATAAACATGATGTAGTTGTTCTGAAGGTCGTAGCCAACGAATTCCTTGTAGAACTCAAGGGGAGTGTAGGTCTTGGTGCTGACGACGTTGCCTTTGCTGTCGCGCCTTGTCCATTCGAACTGCGTCGGAGGAACGCCGAGGGTGAGTGCGAGTATCCTGTAGATTTCCTTCAGCATATCCACTTTCATCTTCTGCAGATCTGCCTTCTTGCCGGCATCGCGCAGCGCAAGGCCGTCCTGGCGCAGCAGGTTGGAAAGTTGTCCGCGGATGGCGGAAGTGCTGTTCGCGGTGAGGGTTTCAGGGAAGATCTCGGCGGGAACCACGCCGTACTTGCTCACCAGGTCGGCTACTCCGGTGAAGGTGCCGCCGTCGCTGATGGGGTGCGAGAAGAGCCAGTCCACGGTGCGGTCGTCGAAGGATTTGCCCCGGGTGTCGATCACGGCCTGCAGGAAGAGGTTCGCCTTCTCGAGCTGGTCGTAGAAGAAGCAGTAGTTCTGGCTGAACTGGAAGTTGCCGAGGTCGAAGCGCTCGATGGCGGATGCGCGAAGCACATTGAGACCCGTGAAGAGCCAGCAGCGGCCGGAGGATTTCTGGTTGGTGCGGCCCACTGTCTTTACTTCGTCGGAGAAGTGGGTGTCGATCATCACCGCACGGTCTGCATTCCTGGCGAGGGTGGCCAGGGGCGTGGTGTTCATTGCATTGCGGAGGGCCTTGTCGGTGGAAGTGCCTTCATAGCCTTTGCTGATTTCATTCAGGACGTTGGCGTCAAGACCGCCCTTCTGGGCAAATGCGCTGACGCTCAGCAGCGCCACTGCGAGTACAAGTATCTTCTTCATATACAATTAGTTATTATCTTCGTCCAAATTCTGTGCAAGCTGGGTGGGAATCACCGAACTGCGGCCTCCGACCATGCGGCCGCCGGATTTCGTGGCGGCATTGGAACGCTTGCGGGTGGCGCCGAGTTTCTCGAGCTTCGCTATCTTCTTCACCACGCTCTGGTTCGATTCCGTGAGCAGGCGGGTGGATTCGTCGTAGGCCTTTCCCACTTCCTTGAGCCTGTCGCCCATCTTCACGTATTCTCCCATCCACTTTTCGAGCACCGACATCAGTTCGGAGGCGGTGTTGTAAACTTCCTGGATGTTGCGCTGCTGGTCGAACTGCCTCCAGGCCACCAGAATCATGTTCAGCACTATCGCGAGCGACATCTGGCTAACTATCAGCACGCCCTGGTTCTTGGCCTGCTGCCAGAGCAGCGGCTCCTCTTCCTGCATCAGCCTGAACGCGTTCTCCACAGGGATGAACATCAGATTGTAGTCTATCTTCTTGCGCCCTTCGGGGATGTAGGATGCGTAGTCTTTGCCCCGGAGTTCATCGATGTGCTTGCGTATGCTGGCGATGTGCTCCTTCGCGAGACGCGCCCTGTCTTCGGCGTTCACCGACTGGTTCCATTCCACGAAGGCCTTGAGACTCACCTTGGAGTCCACTATCACTTCGCCTCCGTCGGGGTAGTGTACGATTACGTCGGGTATCATGGTGCGGCCGTCATCGCTCTTGATCTCGTGGCCGAACTCGTCGACTATAACTCCCTGGACGTCGAAATTCACTCCTTCCTGAAGGCCGCTCTCGCGGAGCAGGTCCACCAGCAGCATCTCTCCGAAATCGCCCTGTGTCTTGCTCTGGCCGGTGATCGCATCGGCAAGCGCCTGGGCCTGGCTGCCTACGTTCCTGCTCTGCTCGCTGAGCAGGTGTATCATCTTCTCCATGGAGCCGCTGCGCTCCGCGTTCTTCTCGTCGGAAGCCTTTACGCTGTCGCTGAATTCCTTGAATTTTTCCTGTATGGGTTTGAGAAGTTCCCCGACGCTCTCCGCACTGGCCTTTCGGAAGTGCTCGCTGTTCTCTGCACTCAGCGCCTTGAAGGCGTTGCGCATTTCCTCCAGACTCTTGGCGGCATGCTCGCGTTCCGCCTGCCTGGACGCTTCGAACTGCTCTCGTTCCGCCTGTCTGGCCGCCTCGAACTGCTCGCGCTGGAGTTTCAGGGCCGCTTCGCGCTGGGTGTCAAGAACTTTCTGCGCTTCTTCCTGAGCCTGGAGTTTGGCTTCCATGGCTGCCTTCTGTGCCTCGAGGGCCGCCTTTCCTTCAGTGAGACTTTCGATGCGGTCTTGTAATTCCTGCTGCTTCGCGGCGGCATCCCTGCGAAGCCATTCAGCCTTTCTGCTTCCCTGCACGGCGATTATGACCATTGCCACAATCGCCAGCACCAACAGAATTCCCAGTATCAACGTCAAAACATCCATAGTTCTCAAATATAGTAAATATTCACGGACTCTGCGTCGAAAATCCGACCTCCCGTGCCCAAAACCGCCCGAAACGGGCACGGCACCTTTAAAAACCGGCCTTCCGTGCCCAAAACCGCCCGAAACGGGCACGG
>CAMOIZ010000071.1 GCA_946616385.1 uncultured Bacteroidales bacterium
GTCTTGACGACGTCGAGCACGTTCTGCATCAACTTGGTGGAAACCACCACCTTATTGCGTTTGCGCGTGCAGGCCACGGCCATTCTGAGGGCCTCTGCTGCGGCTGAAGGGCCGTCGTACATGGATGCGTTGGAAACATCCATTCCGGTAAGACGGCAGACCATGCTCTGCCATTCGAAGATATATCGCAGGGTTCCCTGCGAGATCTCGCACTGGTAAGGCGTATAAGCTGTCAGGAACTCGGACCGGGATGTGATATAGGGGATCACAGAAGGCACATAATGATCGTATGCACCCTGCCCGACGAATACTTTCAACTGAGTATTCTTCTTGCCGAGTTTCTCGAAGAAATCACGAACTTCCTGCTCGCTGAGGGCATCGGGAAGATCGTATTCCTTATCATAGACGAAATCCGCGGGTACGTCGGAGTAAAGATCGTCCAGGGAACGGACGCCAATCCTCTCCAGCATCACGCGGATATCTTCGTCTGTATGAGGGAAATAAGCGAATCCTGCCATATTACTTGGCAATTTCTTCGTAAGCAGCTGCGGTAAGCAGGGAATCCAGTTCGGAACTGTCGCTCATTTTAACCTTGATGATCCAGGCTCCGTAAGGATCCTCGTTGATCAGTTCGGGTTTGTCTTCAAGTTCTTCGTTCACTGCGACTACCTCACCGCTGACCGGAGAATAGAGTTCGCTCGATGCCTTCACGCTTTCGAGGGCGCCGAAATCCTCTTCTTTGGTAACAGTGTCACCTTCCGAGGGAACATCAACGTATGTGATGTCACCCATTTCTTCCTGCGCGAAATCGCTGACGCCGATGATGGCGATGTTTCCGTCTACCTTGACCCATTCATGGGATTCACTGTAAAGGAGATCTTCTAAAATCTTGCTCATTTCTTATAATTTGTCTGGTAAAATCTTTTCTTGACTGTCGTTCCGGGGAACACCTTGTGGCGGATCTGGATGTTGACCGCAGTGCCGAGAGGGGCGAATGCGGAATCGACGAGAGCGAAACAAATGCTCTTGTCGAGTGAAATGGAGTGATAGCCTGTGGTGACCACGCCGATCTGGGTACCGTCGTCGGTGACCACAGGATATCCCGCACGAGGAATGGCCTTGTCGGCTATCTCGATGCCGACAAGCTTGCGCGCGACTCCTTCCGCCTTCTGTTTCACGAGGGCATCCTTACCTATAAACTCTTCCTTGTCGAGTTTGCAGAACATGGAGAGTCCGGCCATCACCGGAGAGATCTCCGCGCTGAGTTCGTCGCCATAGAGAGGAAGTCCGGCCTCGAAGCGCAGGGTGTCGCGGCAACCAAGTCCGCAAGGAACCACTCCAGCTGCGAGGAATGTCCTCCAGAGGTCAACGATGGCCTCGGGAGTAGCATAAATCTCGAAACCGTCTTCTCCGGTATACCCGGTACGGCTGATGATTGCGCGTTTGCCATAAAGCTCGAAATCGGCGAAATGATAGAATGAAAGGCCTGAAAGGTCCATTCCCAGGACTTTGCCCACTATCTGCTCTGATGCAGGGCCCTGGACTGCAACCTGACCCCAGTTGTCGGAATCGTTGAGAATGCCGACTTCGAATCCTTCCGCATTGCGGAGCATCCACTCATAATCTTTGTCGATATTGGCAGCGTTCACCACGAGCAGATAAGCGTCGGGGGCGAATTCCTTGTACACAAGGAGATCGTCGACCGTACCTCCGTCGGGATAAAGCATCATCCCGTAAAGGATCTGCCCGGGAACGAGCGTGCGCACGTCGTTCGTAAAAATATGGTTTACGAACTCGGTGGCCTGAGGGCCGTTCACGAATATTTCTCCCATGTGCGAAACGTCGAATATGCCGGCGGCATTACGGACGGCATTATGCTCCGCAGTGATGGAACTGTATTGAATTGGCATGTCGAAGCCTGCAAAAGGGCTCATTTTTGCTCCGAGGGCGACGTGCTCGCCGTGAAGACAGGTGGTTTTTAATTGGTTATCCATAATTGACCACCAATTTAGCACATTTATGCGAGGAAAGCAAAGAAAAACGCCGAAATATTATCGGCGCAGCAATTCGAGATCTTTTTTCAGAATGAGTTTGGGATCCATCATGGCAACTTTCTGAAAAAGTTGAATCTGACGTCCGAGACTGAGGTAGACTTTGTCTTCATGTCCGCCCTTGCGCCACCACTTGTAAAAACCGAGAGGATCGTTCTCGAAGGGGATGCTGGCAACTATGCCGGTGCTGTAACCCGGGTAATCGATCACAAGTTTGAGTCCGACGAAACGTTTGTAATAATCAGGGTCGGCTTTTCTCAGTTTGCTTTCCAGAGGGCGCAGAACCTCCATTTCGTCGACCTTCAGCACCTTTTCCTTGACGATCATCTTATGAATGCGGATGGGATCGACGGCGATCCAATACCCCATTTTGAGAGTCTTGGCTCCTTCCTCGGTGTCGAGCGTGAGCTCGTCCATCGAGAAATAGACCTTTTCAGGATCCAGAGGAAAAAGAGGTTCAGAAGCCATAAAACTAAAACTGAATGCAGCAAAATTAGGTTTTTTTTTTGATTTTTCCTAATTTTGAATGCTATGGAATCGCTTTTGGTGTGTATGAGCAGCCTTTTTTCCGACGAAGGATGGTCGCCGGAAAAGGCGGTAGTATGCGATTATCAAAATCTGGAAGGGACAGTCTGCTATTGCGATCCTGAATCGGAGAGGATTCTTGAAGAATCGTTCAAATCGCTGCCTGTCAATGCCTTACACTGGATCGACGGCGGAGACTTCCACTATTTGAGCGACATCTGGATGCGCCGGATTGCAGAGCCGTTCAGCCTCATGCTGATAGACAACCACCCGGATGATCAGGAACCCGCCTTCGGAGGCGGAATTCTTTCCTGTGGCAGCTGGGTGGCGCACGCCAAGAAAACCAATCCCATGCTCACGGAAGGATCGGACCTGGTCTACCTAAGCATAGACCTCGACTATCTGTCGCCCGATTACGCCAGGACAAACTGGAACCAGGGAAGCGCCACCCTCCCACAGCTTCTTGAATCGCTGGATGCATCCCTGCGTGGAAAAAGACTTGCCGGCGTGGATATATGCGGAGGCATAACCGCTGCACAAGGGGGCACGGATGCCGATTTCGAAATCAACAAAGCGACAAGGAACACTCTCCTAGAGTATTTTGGCTAAAGCGTCGTAATACTTTTTGGATACGGGGATGCTCTGCAGGCCGGGGACATCCAGTTCGGCATACACCAGACCCCCGGTTTCCTTGCGGAGAACGGTGACGTGAGCGGGATTGATGTAGAAAGAACGCTGGCAGCGGATAAAATTATAGCGCCCTGCTATTTCCTCAAGCGAAGTCATGGTAGCCCTCAGTTCAAATGTCTTTAGCTTATCGCCCTCCGTATAATAAATATTGACATAGTTCTCCTGCGCCTCTATGTAAAGAACGGCAGAAGACGCAATTATAAGTTTCGGACGCTGATAGATATCCAGGAAACGCACCAGTGAACTGTCCTCTGCATCCTTGTTCTCCAGCGCTCTCGCCCTCTCCCGGTGAGCACCGATGTCAAACGACAAGGTAAGGATAGAATAAGGGAAAATGAAAATGAGATATGCCGATCCCACGCAAGACAGCAGAGTCGAGAAGAAGGTGGAATTGTCCTTATCCATCAGATGAAGGTAAAGCGAAGCAAAGATGCTCGCGACAAGCACCTCTCCCATGCACCAGATTATATAATGAGCCCAGGTAAAGTGCGGCACGTTTCTGAGAAAGTGAAAAGCGACGCGCAAGCCTGAGATTACCACAAGTGAGATGCAGAAGGTGAGCGCAAGGTTCATGGCATACAGCCCTCTTCCCATATCCAGGAAAGGACGCGCTCCCAGCGGCTCGTACAGGAGGACAAAAACGAAATAAAAAACCGGGCAGACCGTCATGTAAAGAATCGTGGGCCCCCATCTGAAGAAGTTATTCGGTAAACTATGCATTTTCCGTCACAAAATTATCAGTGACAAAGTTACAAAATAATTCAATTTCGTCACTATATTTAATTTTTAATCTACAAATCGCCAATTTCGTCACATTCAATCGTCACCAGTCAACTTTTGTTTACCGTTCACGAAAAATGCCTCATATTTGCAATGCAAAAGAAAAGAAAGCACAAAGTAACATTGTTGTTATACGGCAAATACCGCTATTTACACCTAAACTTAAGTGATTATATCAAAAATCGAAAGCCCGCCGCTGTGACAGCGACGGGCTTTCAAAATATATATGCTACTAACTATTTGTTCAGTTCATCGGCGCTCTTTATGAATTTGGCGAGATCCTCGTTGCTTACATGGTAATTCTGCATTTCGCCGGAGAAGTAGCTGTCGTAGGCGCTCATGTCCACGAAGCCGTGTCCGGAAAGATTGAAGAGGATAGTCTTCTGTTCGCCGCTTTCCTTGCACTTCAGGGCTTCGGTGATTGTAGCTGCTATGGCATGGCAGGACTCCGGAGCCGGGATTATGCCTTCTGTCTGTGCAAAGAGCACACCTGCCTTGAATGAATCCAGCTGTTCGATATCGACGGCCTCCATAAAGCCGTCTTTCATCAGCTGGCTCATGATCACACCTGCACCGTGATAGCGCAGACCGCCCGCATGGATGGAAGCAGGCTTGAAACTATGCCCGAGAGTATACATGGGGAGTAGCGGGGTCTTGCCGGCCTCATCGCCGAAATCATACTCGAACTTACCCTTTGTGAGCTTGGGGCAGGAATAAGGTTCAGCTGCGATGAAACGGGTTTTCTTTCCATCGAGGATATTGTGACGCATGAAGGGATATGCGATACCCGAGAAGTTGGATCCGCCGCCGAAACATGCGATTACGATGTCCGGGTACTCCCCTGCCAGTTCCATCTGCTTTTCTGCTTCAAGACCGATGATCGTCTGATGCAGGCAAACATGATTCAGCACGGAGCCCAGTGCATATTTGCAGTTGGGAGTGCTTAAGGCCAGTTCTATGGCCTCGGAAATGGCGCATCCGAGAGAGCCCTTGTCGTTAGGATTCTTTGTGAGGATATCCTTGCCGGCACGAGTCGACATTGAAGGAGAAGCAGTTATGGCAGCGCCGAAAGTCTGCATGATGGAACGGCGATAAGGCTTCTGCTCATAGCTGATCTTGACCATATAAACGGCACAGTCGATGCCGAACTTCTTCGCAGCGTATGAAAGAGCCCCGCCCCATTGACCAGCTCCGGTCTCGGTGGTCAGGTTGGTAACCCCCTGCTCCTTTGCATAATAGGCCTGAGCGAGTGCGGAATTGAGCTTGTGGCTGCCGGCAGGAGAAACGCTTTCGTTCTTGAAATAAATGTGTGCGGGCGTCCCAAGGGCTTTTTCCAGTTCATAAGCGCGCACCAGCGGAGTACAGCGGTAGGCGGCATATTGTTCACGCACCTCTTCCGGGATAGGAATCCATACATCCTTCTGGTTGAGTTCCTGGTCGGCGCACGCCTTGCAGAAGATGGGATAGAGATCTTCGGGCTTGAGAGGCTCGCGGGTGGCAGGATTCAGGAAAGGCAGAGGCTTGTTGGGCATGACTGCCTGGATGTTGAAGTAATGGGTAGGAATCTCGGATTCCGGGAGCATGAATTTTTTCTGTTTCATAACACTTGATATTTGTAGTTTGACTTATTTGCATAAAAAAGCAGCATATCGTAAGTCCGATATGCTGCTTGACTCCTATATA
>CAMOIZ010000072.1 GCA_946616385.1 uncultured Bacteroidales bacterium
GCAAGAAGTTCATGCTGGTCAACCGGCAGCAGGTCCTCGTTGTCGGCATATTTGAAGAAATTCGGACACCACCAGTGCGGGAAAGAGCAGCCGATACGGCGAAGGGTCTCTCCGTAGCGCCTGCGGGAGATGGCTGCACCTCCGCAGCCTGACGCATTCGAAATCACCATTGCGAACCGGGAATCGGTAGCCCCTGCCCAGAGAGCGGTCTTGCCAAGGCGGGAATGCCCGAGGACTGCGACCTTGTCCGCCGCTACATCCTTATCGGTTTCAAGATAATCCAATGCCCTGGAAAGTCCCCAGGCCCAGGCGGCGATGTTCCCCCAGGAATCACCCTTCCTCTCTTCGGGACCATAGAAACCTATTACACCGTTTTTGAATCCGTCATCGAAATCGGGATCGACATCCTCGTAGCAGAAAGTCGCAACCCCGTACCCGTGGTCGATGGCATATTCGAAAGGCCAGCGGTAGGCCTTGACGGTCAGATCATCCGTAAAATGCGCCCCGAGAAAGACGGGGACGGGACCGGAGCTGGATTCAGGGGTATACAGATGCAGCGTAAGCCCCTGTGTCTCAGCCGCATCGAACCACACGCGGACAAGCTTGCGCACCGCCTTTCCTCCAAAGACGTCACCGGCTTCCAGCACACTGAAATGCAGTTCGTCCGGACGGCCGACCGGTGCCTTGCCATATATTTCGGATGCGAACATCTCCAGAAGTTCCGGCCTGCGTTTTTTCTCCCAATCCTTTATGCTGCGGACTGGCTTTCCATTATTCAATGTCAGCGCATCCGGCAATTGATACTCGGGGACTTTCGACTCGTCGTACTGGTAAGAGTTATGGTCGCCGAGTTCGCGGGTTATCCGGAATTCCGTAATATCCAGATGACCTCCGTCATTCTTCGGTTTGGAACGGTTGCACCAGAAAGCGAACTTGCTGCCTATCCATCTGCCCGGCTGGCAGACGAAACCGTTTGGCATCTTGACGTATTCCTTGCCGTCCAGGCTGTAACTGAACCTGGCCACCACCTCGTTCTCTGCAATGCGAGGATAAACCTGCATCATCACCCACACCGTGGCACTGCCCGATTCATAAGGCAGGGCAAGCAGTTCTTCCACCTTCTCCGCACCACCGTTTTCGGCATCTTCGCAGACTATGTACTGAAGCCTGGCGCTGCCTGCATCGTCCGTAAGGCGCAGTCCGGCATAGCTTGAACCCATCGCCACCATCCCCGCATTTTCTCCCAACCCCTGAAGAGGTTTGAAAACCAGTTTTGCATATACCTTGAAGCGTTCCTCCGGGAACTTCTGTGTCAGCAGGTTACGGCAATTCCACAGGTTCTTTCCCGAGTTGGTTCCCTGCACTACGGAGAAAAGTCTTACTCCCCCCTCCGGAAGTGCATAATGCCAATAGGAAGAAGGCACTGCAGGATACTGCCACTCAAGGTCGAGTCCGTAAGGTTTGTACGCCGATTTGGCACGGCTGTGATCCCATTCATTGTAGGGGATATTCGTCACGCCGTGAGGGGCCGTCCAACTGCGGACCGGTGCTCCGCAGCCGTCTCCGTCCGCATCCTCTCCGATTACCGGCCAGCCATTCTCCTTCCATTCCATAGGCTGCAGGTGCACTATGCGTCCGTAAGCCCCCTTGTCTTGGAAATGAATGAACCAGTCGGAGCCCTGCGGAGTATCCACCCAAGCTCCCTGATGAGGTCCGTTGATGGTGCCTTCCGCCGGAGCCATGACTATCTTCTCCTCATAAGGGCCGAAGGGGTCATCGGAGCGAAGCACTGTCTGCCAGCCCGTCCTGACTCCGCCTGCAGGGCAGAAGATATAATACTTCCCCCCGCGCTTGTACATCTTGGTTCCCTCTATGGTCGGCTGGGTTTCATGCCCGTCGAATACCATACGGGACGGACCGATGAGTTTCGTGCCGTCCGGCGACATGGGCGCAACGAACACGACGCTCTTGAGCCCGGCGCGGGAGCCTGCGGCTGCATGGCTCAGGTAGGCCTTGCCGTCATCGTCCCACAAAGGGCAGGGATCGATGAATCCGCGGCCCTTGTAAACCCAGACAGGGTCCTCCCACGGGCCGCACGGATCCTGAGTCTTCACCATGAATATGCCGCGATCCGGGTCTCCGCAATAAATATAGAACCAGCCTTCGTGGTAGCGGATCGCAGGAGCCCATGCGCCGTTGCCGTGCTGAACAGGAGAAGGACTCAAGGGTTTGAAATAATATACATTATAGTCGGCAAGCGCCGCACCGACAAGTTCCCAGTTCACCAGATCCTTGGAATGCAGAATCGGCAACCCCGGGAAGTGGTTGAACGACGAGGCGGTCATATAGTAGTCGTCCCCGACGCGGCAAACGTCCGGATCGGAATAATCCATATGAAGAATTGGATTGTTATAGCGCACCTGCGCTGCCGCCACGAACTGCATCAGCAACGCGGCAAGAACGACCAACTTTTTCATAATCAGAGATTTGCAGAAATTTCAAACCACTGTGCCGAGCCTTTCACATCGCCCTTGCTCCAGCACGAACCAAACCAGTACTCGAGCGGCTGGCCGGAAGCTATGGTCTTGAGGCATACACCGTGACGGCCGCCGTCCACAATGGTCACGCAGTCGGCTGCCGGCATGATGACTGCAACCCCGAGCATGCCGTCCTCGGGCTCTACGCTCTGGTCCGAAGCTTTCTCCCAGATGGCGTAATAATCATCTCCGAACGCCTCCGCCTCGATGGTTTCGAGGTCCGGATGACGGAAGATTCCGGCTGCAATCGTCAGCGAGTCTTTGTTGAAAGTATAGACATCCTCAACCTTGCAGAAATAATTGTCGGCGAAGACTGTGACTGTCTTGTCCAGCTTGACGGTGGTTTCCCCTGCCTGCCACTCGGGATAGTGCAGGACGAAACTTATCTCTTCCTCGCTTTCACTGAGTATCTCGCTGCTGCGGTAATTGGTTGCAGGATAGCACAGCGTCTCGTTGATGTATGGCACGGATCCGCCGCCACCAAGACTCACCGCCACTTTGTAGCAGTCCTTGCCACCGTGATCCTGATGATAATAATTCCCGTTGCCGGGCTTCACCGCTTCGGCATACCACTCATTGGCAACCAGCGCACCGGGAAGTTTCACCCAGATGTCGATACCCGGCGAAGTGGGATTTCCCTCCAGAGCCTTCCCGTAGAAACGGCCGGCAATCAGATTGTTCTCGAAAACGAAATCGTCGGCCCTTTCCGGCACCTCGCGCGCCATGACCTTCTGCTCCTTAGGCTGCGAGCCACAGGATGAAAGAAGCAGAATTGATGCAAATATTGACAAAACTTTTTTCATAATAAATTTCGTTGAGCGGCAATGCCGACTGCCCGACGCCTTCGGCGGGCAGCGGCCCTTTGCCGCGACACCACGTTTATAAAACTATTTCAACTGATCGGTTGCGACCCAGTCCATGTCGTTATAGTCGTCGTTCTCGCCACACATCCCCCAGATAAAAGTATAGTTGCGGGTAGCGCAGGCGGAGTGTATGCTCCACTGGGGAGAAATGACCGACTCTTCATTGTGCATCCATATATGGCGCGTTTCCTGAGGTTCGCCCATGAAATGGCAGACGGCTGCTCCTTCAGGCACCTCGAAATAGAAATAGACCTCCATGCGACGGTCGTGGGTGTGCGCCGGCATGGTGTTCCAGGTGCTGCCCGGGGCAAGTTCGGTCATACCCATCTGCAGCTGGCAGCAGGGAACCACCTCCTTGACCAGCAGGCGGTTGATCGTACGTTCGTTGCTCTCTTCGAGGCTTCCAAGATGCATCACCACGGCATCTTTCTTGGTCACCTTCTTTACTCCCGTCTCCTTGTGTGCGGTGGCGGAGCAGAAGTAGAAGTGGGCGGGTTTCTCGGCAGAATCGCTCTTGAAAGTGACGTGGCGGTTTCCGCGGCCCACATACAGGGCTTCCTTGTATTCGAGATGATACTCTTCCTCCCCTACCACCACTGTGCCTGCACCACCGACATTGATGATGCCGAGCTCGCGGCGCTGGGTGAAATAGTCGGCACGGAGGATCTCCGGCGCGCTCAGAAGCAGGTCTTCCTTCACCGGCACCGCTCCTCCGGAAATGATGCGGTCGAACATGGAGTAGACCATGTTGATCTCATCGGCTACCATGATGTTCTGCACGAGGTACTCCTTGCGGATGCGCTCGGTATCGTAATGTTTCGCATCGACGTTGCTCGATGCCTGTCGTACTTGGCAATTGATCTTCATATCTTATTTCGGTTGTTTTCCAATATAGGCGAGAATCCCGCCGTCTACATACAATATGTGGCCGTTCACGGCGTCGGAAGCCTTCGAGGCCAGGAACACTGCAGGCCCTGCGAGCTCGTCCGGATCCAGCCAGCGGCCGGCAGGAGTCTTGCTCACGATGAATGCGTCGAAGGGATTCCGGCTGCCGTCAGGCTGACGTTCGCGCAGGGGCGCGGTCTGGCTGGTGGCTATATAGCCGGGGCCGAGGCCGTTGCACTGGATGTTGTATTCGCCGTATTCCGAGCAGATGTTGCGGGTGAGCATCTTGAGTCCGCCCTTGGCAGCGGCGTATGCGGACACAGTCTCGCGGCCGAGCTCGCTCATCATCGAGCAGATATTGATAATCTTGCCTTCGCGGCGCTCCATCATTTCCGGCAGGACGGCAGCCGAACAGATGTAGGGAGCCACCAGGTCGGTGTCAATAACCTGCTGGAAGTCGCCCCGGGACATTTCGTGCATGGGGATGCGCTTGATGATGCCGGCGTTGTTTACGAGGATATGGATGGGACCCACTTCCTCGTGGATTTTCTCTACAAGGGCCTTCACTTCTTTTTCGTCGGTGACGTCGCACACGTATCCGTGGACGTTTTTGATTCCGGCTTTGGCGTAGGCCTCGAGCCCCCTCTGAAGGGAGGCCTCGCTGCTGCTGTTGAATATAATGTTGCTTGCACCGGCCTTGGCGTATGCCTCCGCGATGCTGAATCCTATGCCATGTGAGGCGCCGGTAATCCAGGCGTTCTTGCCTTCAAGCGAAAAAATACTGTTCATATCACATTGATTATTTGTTTCGTGCACGGGCACAAGCCCGAATCATGCAAAATTAACATTTTTTTTCTAACTTCGCCTTGTATGAACAGATTCGGTTTGATAGGGCATCCCATAGAGCATTCCGCAAGCCCGGAACTCTTTGCCCGCGCATATAACGGCAAATGGCCCTACGATTTGATTGAAGGTTCGGATTTCGAGGCCTCCTGGCAGCGCTTCCTTTCCGACTACAAGGCGATAAACATCACGGCTCCGTTCAAGGAAAACGCTTTCCGCAGAGTGGATGCCGAAGGCGTGTTGGACGAGTCCGTACGCACAATGGGGGCCATAAACATTGCAGTGAAGGAAGAAGACGGGCTGGTGCACGGCTACAACTCCGACTATCTGGGCGTCCTCGAGTTGCTGCGCGAGCGCGGATTCGGGCCCGGATCCACTGTGGTGGTCGCCGGATTCGGAGGCGCAGGGAAGGCGGCCGCCGCAGCCGCAGGAAAACTCGGATGCGACGTGGTCGTCTGCAACCGCACCCGCCACACTCCGGACATACGTCCTCTTTCCGAGCTCCCCGTTCTCGCCACGGTGGCGGATCTTCTCATCTACACCCTGGCCTTCCCCATACCTGAACTGGAAGCATTGGAAGTGCCGGCCGT
>CAMOIZ010000073.1 GCA_946616385.1 uncultured Bacteroidales bacterium
AGGAATACGACAAGCGGCAGTCGATCAAGGAGAAGGATATGCGCAGGGAGATGGAAAGGGGTTAAATATTTTTTGCAGATATCCAAAAAACAACTATCTTTGCAATCCCACTGGGGGATTAGCTCAGCTGGTAGAGCGCTTGCATGGCATGCAAGAGGTCAGGGGTCCGAATCCCCTATTCTCCACACTAAAACCGACGAAAAGACTTCGTTGGTTTTTTTTATAGCATGAAAAGAGTAAATCTGATATCATTGGCCGTCATCCTCATCATTGCAGGATGCCAGAAGACTGAACGGACGATCCATCCGGAACAGAAGAACGAATTGCTCTATACTCTGGTAGATTCCACCTACTATAGCTACAAGGATTTTCCCACCGCCATAATCGACGATGCCTCCTTTCCAGGGGTCAGCAAGTTCTGGTATTCCGGCCCGCTCAAAATCATGATTTGGGCGAAGATGAATTCCCTGGCGAAAACCATGAAGGAGGAGGCCGGCTTCTCCAGCGCTACGTGGGGTTTCAAGAATTACATCCTGCACTACACAAGCATCGACGGAGCAGGGCGACCCATAACTCTTTCCGAATCCGTAATCCTTCCTGTAGGGAACAGCTGGAGCCATGAATGCTCCAGGATAATGCTCGACAACCCGTACACTCACCTCGACGGGAAAGGATGTGCGACCGAGTCTCTCGGCCTCACGTCGGCATTCGTGACGGACGATCTCATACTCATCCGTCCGGACCTCGAAGGTTACGGAATATCTTCCGACAAGACGCATCCATACATGATTCATCCGGTAGTTGCACGCCAGACCACGGACGGAGCGCTTGCCGCCATCGAGTTTCTCAAACAAAGGAAAATCGGGCTGGCAGAGGACTATAGCCTTTACAATGTAGGTTGTTCGCAAGGGGCTTCCTACGCCCTTGCGACTCAGAAATACATAGAGAATGACTGCGATGCGGGGGTACAGAGGACTCTGAACCTCACAAAAACGATCTGCGGAGGAGGAGCGTACAGGCCCGACGACGTTTTCTCCGACATTCTCTCCGCCGATGAATTATACTACACCGTGATGATTCCCCTGACGATCCTGGGCATCAAAAGCGGTTTCCCCGAGATGATGGAGGGAATAGAAATCTCCGAATTCTTCTCCGAGAAGTTCCTAAATAGCGGAGCGCTGGAGATGATAGAGAAAAAGGAGGAGCATTCATCCGTGGTGCTGGACCTCATTCGGGAAAAGGTCGGCAACAGCGCTGCCGACATCCTGTCGGAAGAAGTTCTCACGGAAGGTTCCACCCTCAACACGATTATCCGGAAGGCCCTCGAAAGATGCGACCTTTCCGAAGGATGGCTCCCCCGGGCGGAAGTGGCGATGTACCATAATCCCGACGACGAGTTCATTTCGTATTCCTCTGCGGCAAAGACCGCGGAAATGCTGAAAGACGGGAACATCTCCTTTAAGAAGGTGTATTCTCTCATCCCGTCCATGCAGCATAGCGGAAGCCTGTTCACTTTCTACATCAACTTGTTTACAGAGGGCGTGAAATGAAAGTGCGAATTCTTTGTCTGCTATGGATGATGGCCGGGCTGGTCGCCTGCACGGGCGGCACGGAGCCTGCACCGTCTCACGACTTCAACGACAACGAACTGGCCAAGCAGCGCCTCGCCGGCATGGTCAGGCATATATACGACGAAGCCAAGTCTGCCACTACCGCCGACATCGTGGCTTATCTTTTGAATTTCGGCAGCGTGAGTGCGGAGAAGAATCCGGAAGACGGACGCTACGACATTCATCTTTCAGTGGAAGGTTTCGGGAGCATCGCAGGATCGGTTTATCCGGATCTGCTTCCGGCAGACGAAGCGCTGAGCCTGACTGTATACGATAGCAATTCTGCCATAGCCACGGTTGGAATCGAACAGCTTCCTGTATACATCGCGGAACAGGAAGTCTGGATTCCGACTCTCGTTTTCCGCTTTGCCGACGGCAGTTCCGTAGCCTGGAACACCTTGCTGATTGATTTCTATGAATAAACGGCCGTTCATAGCCAGCTTGCTGATGCTGGCATGCATCGCGGCGGGTGCACAGGATGTCCGGGACACCCTCCAGCGCGCCGTTGTCACAAGCAAGAGCCAGAGGCAGATGCTGGAGACGCTCGGCGGAGTGAGCGGGAAAGTGAACGTGGAAAAAATCCGCGCCGTTCCATCCTTCCTGGGCAATGCAGACCCCATCCGCTTTGCAAGGCTCCTTCCGAGCGTGCAGGTCAACACCGAATCGGACGGCGGCATTTACATGCAGGGCAGCGAATATTCACACACTCTGCTGTCCATTCAGGGAGTGCCTGTATACGGCGCCTCCCACCTCCTGGGCTTCTTTTCCGTGTTCAACCCCACCCACTACCAGTCGATGGACTATTCCACTTCCGCGGAGCAGTCCACCCGGCTCGGGGGCAGCATCGACATGATACTCAAGGATCGCGTGCCCGCCCGCACGGAAGGAGAGTTCTCCGCCGGCCTGCTGTCTTTCCAGGGAACGGTGGATATCCCCACCGGTGCGAAGTCGGCTCTGACGCTGTCCGGGCGCAAATCCTACATCAACCTCCTGTACGGTAGTTTTCTGAAATATGACGGGGAGCCGCTCACATACGGTTTCTTCGACAGCAATATTACCTGGTACTGGAAGCCCTCCGCCAAAGACAGGGTGTGGGTGAATCTGTTCGGAGGCAAGGACGACGGGCGCTTCGAGTATACCAGAGTCAACTCCGACATGGGCGCGTCGTGGTACAATGCCTTGGCCTCCGTCCACTGGAACCACTACAACGACGACATCGTACTGAAACAGTCTTTGTACGGCACCATGAACGGCCTCGATGCTTTCGTAACCATCCCGAACGCTTCCGGCACAATGCCCTCCTTCATCCAAAGCTATGGATACAAGGCAAGACTGGAGCAGGGCGGATGGGAGGCCGGAGCCGACATCGCATACCACCGCGCAATGCCCCAGAATCCGGAAGCGGAAGGGCACTACAATGTTACGAACACCTCTTCCGAATCCCTGCAGGACGGTCTGGAGACCAAAATATATCTGGGCTACAAGAAGCTGATAGGCTACTATACCGAGCTGAAAGCGGCTCTCGGCGGCAGCTGGTACCTGAGTCCGGAACGCGAGAGTTTCTGGGGGCTTACTCCCCAGGCGGAAGCGTCATTCATTATTCCCCGGGGCGGAAAAATCAGCCTCCGTTACGGCATCAGCAGGCAGGTCCTGTTCCAGACCGGTATTACAAACACCGGCCTGCCCATAGAATTCTGGATTCTCGCGGGAAAGCTATCGCGGCCGCAATGGGCTCATAATTACGCACTTGCCTACAACCTCGACTTCGGCAGGAAGGATGAATGGGCGTTGTCGGCCGAGACATACTACAAGCAGCTTCACAATCAGTTGGAATATCACGGCACCATCATGGAGGTGCTCAACAGCAATTATTCCATCGAACAGTCCCTCCTTCAGGGACACGGCCGTGCATACGGGATAAACATGATGCTGCAGAAAAATGCCGGAGCCCTGACCGGGTGGATATCCTACGCCTACGGCAGGTCGCTGCGAAACTTCAACAACCCTCTCTACCCGGGCACATATCCCTCCAATCATGAACGGCTTCACGAACTCAAGATCATCGGCACTTACGATATAGGCCGATTCGATTTCGGAGGCAGTTTCTTTGCCTGCACCGGCACTCCCTATACCCGTCCGGACTCCTTCTACATTGTCGGCGACCGCGTAATCTGCAACTACGGCGAGCACAACGCAGCCCGGCTGCCGGCATACGTCCGCCTCGACATCTCGGTCAACTGGTATTTCCACAAGGATGCCCGCAGGCGCAACGGCCTCAACTTCTCGATGTACAATGTGCTCGGACGCAGGAACGCGGTCGGATACGGAGTACATCTCAACGAAGAAGATTATTCATACAACTTCATGCCTACATCTTACGGAGTGAGGTTCCTCCCCTCCCTTGCATACTTCCACAAATTCTGATGAAAAAGTTCTCTCTCATAGCCCTTGTCGCCCTGATGGCAGCAGCGTGCAACGGATACGACGGTCCGGCGCCGGATTCACATCTGGTGCTGGAAGGATGGATCGACAGCGGAGGGCATCCGGTAGTGCTGCTCTCGGAGAGCATCCCCGCCCGCAACGGCAGCATTTCCCGCAAGGAAATGGTGCAGAGCATCGCGCGTTGGGGCAAGGTGAGCGTGAGCGACGGGGAGCAGGAGGTAGTTCTTACGGGGATGGCGGACGACAGGTACATGCCGCCCTATATCTTTACAAGCTCCAAGATTACCGGGGTGCCGGGGCGCGAGTATACCGTCACCGCCGACTATAAGGATTTCCACGCTACGGCCACCACGACTATCCCCGAGCCGGTCCCCCTGGACACTTTGTACACCCTTCCAATGAGCGATTCGCTCTATTCGATCATGTGCGGTTTCACCGACCCTCCGCAGAAGGGAAACTACTACCGGGCTTTCACCAAAACCACCGGAATCGACCGGAAATACCAGCCTTCCACATTGGCATACATGAGCGACGAGGTCTTCGACGGCTATGCCGAGATGCAGATTGCAAGCACGGAAAGGCTGAACGAAAGCTTGTACGAGCTTAACATCAAGCGAGGCGACGAAGTCAGCGTGAAATTCTGTACCTGCGACCGCAGGACCTTTATGTTCTGGCAGAATTTCGAGGTTATGCTGGGCACGAACGCCAACGCGACCTACTACTTCGATACCGACATGTACGGGGGTCTGCAGGGCGCGCTCGGTTACTGGGCCGGATACGGCGCCAGTTATTACACTATCACGGTCGAGTAAGGCCTAGAACAGGAATCCAAGGCCGAAATTCATTCCGAAGAACCACCGTATCGGGCTATCCTGCGGATGGATTGTCTCTTCGTTTGCGCTATACGCGTGATAATTGCCGGTGACGTTATAGTGCACCGCGGGAGTCATGTTCAGGGTAAAACGCCAGATACGCCAGGAAAGGTTTATGCCGGCATCGGCGGAGCAGTAAAGGGAATGGGCCTTCCTGGTGCCGTAAGTTTCGTTGTACCTGTTTCCGTCAGCCCCATAATAGTAGCCCTGGTACAGGTGCGAGTTGCCGTAGACATAGCCCGGAGTGATGCCCACGAAGAATTCCGCCCTGTTCACCAGGGAGAGAAGGAATACCGCAAGGGCGTTGGTGAAGAAATCCCCGTCGTCCCAGATGAAAGCGTCCAGCAGGTCCAGCGCCAGCACCCCTCCGTATACATAGGCATCGCTTGTCTGGCGCATGCCTGTTCTCAGCGACAGCGCGACGGGAAATCCCACATAGCCATCCACGCCCATGCTCTCCGGCATGAACTGTGCTCCGAAACGCACCCCCGTATGTCTGCCAAGATAATGACTGTAATTCATCCAATAAACCGCATCCGCGCCATTGGAATCAGAAAAAGGCGTATTGAG
>CAMOIZ010000074.1 GCA_946616385.1 uncultured Bacteroidales bacterium
TCGGGATGCTGACGATGAATCCGGGCGCGGCCGGCCTGCAGGGATGGCAGGTAGTGCGCACCGCCCTCCGCTTCAAGATCGCGGACGGCGCCGTCAGCGGCCTGGAGGTTTTTGAGCTGCCCAGAAGATGAAGGCCATACTCACCATACTCACAATGCTTGCCATCGTATTCCCCGATGGCACAAGGGGCGCGCGATGGTTCAGCGCCAGGCAAGCCCGCACGCCCAGGGCGGAGCGCACGCAGTACATCATCACAGAACACGGCGTGCGGCAGGACAGCACCATACTCCAGACCGAGCAGATACAGGCGGTGATCGACTTGGCGGCCTCCAAAGGCGGAGGCACGGTGGTGATCCCCGCAGGCACCTATCTCTCGGGATCCCTCTTCTTCAAGCCCGGCACCCATCTGCACCTGCAGAAGGGCGCCACGCTCAAAGGCAGCGACGACATCTCCGATTTCGCCCTGCTGCAGACGCGCATCGAAGGCCAGAGCTGCAAATACTTCGCGGCGCTCGTAAATGCGGACGGATGCAACGGCTTCCACCTCACGGGAGAGGGAACCCTCGACGGCAACGGCCTCCGCTACTGGAAGGCCTTCTGGCTCAGGCGCAAGTTCAATCCCAACTGCACCAACAAAGACGAGATGCGCCCCCGGCTGCTCTACGTATCGAACTCCGACGACGTGCTCGTGGAGGGCATACGCCTGAAGGATTCTCCCTATTGGACCACTCACTTCTACAAGTGCAAGTGGCTGAGGCTCAGGGGGCTGCATATCACCTCCCCCCGGACTCCCGTGGCGGCGCCCAGCACAGATGCCGTGGATCTCGACGCCTGCACCTATGTCCATATCAGCGGATGCTACATGTCGGTGAACGACGACGCCATAGCCCTCAAGGGCGGTAAAGGCCCCTATGCCGACACCGCGCCGGAGAACGGCCCCAACGAATTCATAGTCATAGAAAACTGCCGCTTCGGATTCTGCCACAGCGCCCTCACGGCAGGCAGCGAATGTGTGCTGGCACGCAATATTGTCTTCCGAAACTGCACAGTGGACGGCCCGTGGGTGCTTCTCCGCCTGAAGATGCGCCCCGACACGCCGCAGGTCTACGAGCACTTTCTGGTTGAAGGAATCTCCGGAAACTGCGGATCTCTCCTTCACATCCATCCCTGGACCCAGTTCTACGACCTCGGCGACAGGAAGGACATCCCCGTCAGCTATGCCCGCCACATCGACATCCGAGACTGCAGTGTGAACTGCAAGATCCGCCGCGACGTGGAAGAGCAGCCTTCCCAGTACATCCTTGAAGACATAAATCTATGAAAAAGATTCTTGCCTGGGCAGCGGCGCTGCTGACCGCCGGCACACTCGACGCGCAGACCGCACTCACCTACTCCGCCAAAGGAACTGTCTACGACGCAGGCACGCTCAAACCGGTGGAGGCCGTGAGCGTCACAGTCCCGGGACGCAACTACTCCACGGTGAGCAACGCAGACGGCAGCTTCGTCATCAAATCCGACCAGGCCCTGCACGAACTCAACTTCTCCCGGATCGGATACCGCAGCTGCACACAGGCGGTGACGGGCGGAGAGATATCGGTGATGATGATCCCCGTCGCCTATCCCATCAAGGAAGCCTCCATAGTGAGCGGGGATCCCCTCGCAATCGTGCTCGCCGCCTGCGACAAGATAAAAGAGAACTACCCTTCGGAGCCTGAACTGCTGCGCTGCTTCTACCGTGAAACACTCCAGAAGCGCCAGCGTTTCATCTCCGTGAATGAAGCGGTCGCCCGCGTCTTTAAAACTCCCTACCGCATCAAGTCGACCGGGGCCGACAAGACCGCCCTCGAAAAAAGCCGCGTTATCATGAGCCAGCGGAAGCACGACACTCTCAGCGTGCGTATGATGGGAGGGCCCACGATAGCGGCATCTTTCGATATCGTGAAGAACCCGGGGATAATCTTCGAAGACATCGACCTCCAACTCTACTCCCTCAAGATGGAATCGCCCGCTTACATAGGCGACCGACTCCATTTTGTGATCTCCCTCACTCCTGCCGGAACGGCGGAGTACCCCCTTTATTACGGAACCCTCTACATCGACCGCGAGTCGCTGACTTTCAGCAGGATAGAACTCTCGCTCGACATGCGCGACACCAACAAGGCCACGAGGATGATGCTGGTCCGCAAACCTCTAGGTCTGCGTTTTGATCCGAAAGAACTCGGCGTGATCGTCAACTACGGCAGTCAAGACGGGGTTTCAAGGCTGAGTTACTGCCGCACCACCATGTCTTTCAGCTGCGACTGGAAAAAGCGCCTATTCGCCACCAACTACACAAGCGTGAACGAACTGGTGGTCACCGACCTCATCACCCCTGCGGTGCAGATTCCCCGCGAAGAGGTTTTCCGACCCAAGGACATACTCGACGACAAGGCTCCCCTGTTCCTGGATTCCGATTTCTGGAAGGACTACAACATCATAGAACCGTCGGAGAGTCTGGAAAATGCAGTAAAACGACTGAAAAAACATAATTAAGCACAGAAATATGATCAAAAGAACCATTATCGCAAGCTTGGCGGTCCTGATGCTGGCCGCCTGCTCACAGAACCCTGTCGTCAACTACAAACTGTGGTACGACTGGCCGGAAAGATACCTGCCGGATTTCTCGACTCTCGGAGAACCCGACCTGCAGGGAGTAAAGACAAACATCGACCTGGAAGGCATAGACGACCAACTCAATCACTTTTGTGCCCAGTTCGATGCTACGCTAAAAGTACGGACAGAAGAGGAATATACCTTCGTCCTTACCACCGATGACGGCAGCAGGCTCTATGTCGACGGAGAGAAACTGATCGACAGCGACGGCGCCCGCGGCCCTATTGAGGAAAAAGCGACAAAGGTCCTGCAGAAGGGCAAGCATTCCATCAGAATCGAATGGTTCGACTTCGACAAGGGCCAGTCCATTGTCTTCCGCTATTCCACCCCGACCATTCACCAGAGGGAGTTCAACGACAAAGTCCTGGTCGCAGAAGACAAGCGGACCGACAAGGCGCCGTTCGTGAAGCCGCAAGTCAATGAGGCCGCGGAGCGCTTCCAGGCATGGAAAGGCGATGACGAGGCAGTGGTTTTTCCCGTCATTACCGACATTCATACCGCAGGACGCTTCTCTTACAAGCACATAGGCCATGCTGCCGTTGCTGCAAAGGCTTTCGGCGCCGACTTCATGGCCAACCTCGGAGATATAGGCCTTAACGCATATCCTGCCACGGTGGATTCACAGTACGCGCAGTTCATTCTCGACAACGTCAAAGCACAGATGCTTAAATACGACGGCATCTGGGTTTATGCTCCCGGAAACCACGACTGGGACGGCGGCGAAGGCAAGTATCTCTCCGAAGAGTATCTTTCCGACTTCTTCCAGAAGCCCTGGGAAGAGAAGGCCGGAGGCAATCTGCATCTCACTCCCGGCAAGACCTACGGATATCTCGATATCCCCGGAAAGAATTTCCGCGTCATCTTCCTGAACAGCGAAGCCACCGGCACGCAGGGGTATTACTACATTTACGGGGATGAGCAGCTCGAGTGGCTGGCATCTGTGCTGGATTCCATGCCAGCCGGCATGCACGTGCTGCTGCTCTCCCACTGGATGCCGCATCCGCTCGGAGTCTGGAATGCCACCTCCCTCAATCCTGTACGCAAGGAGGCTTCCGCGAAGATGATGGATTTCCTCTCATCCTATGTGGGCAAGGTGAATCTCGTAGGCCTCTTTACTGGCGATACGCACGTCAACTTCCACGAAGTCGCCGACGGCGTGAACTACTACGTGTCACAGGGTTACGGATGGGTTTCTCCAGACCTTATGATGCCCGGGCAGAAGCACGCATTTTTCGATTATCAGGAGAGTCTCTGCATCGACGTCGTGGCCGTGAAGCCTGCCAAGCGCGAGGTGCATACCTTCCGCATCGGTGCCGGCGGAGCAGAATACGACTATAGTTTCGGATACTAGATTATCCCCAGCTCGCTGGCGGTGTGAAGCATATCCGAGACGTTCTTCACATCCATCTTGGCGTAGATGCGCTGGCGGTGGGTGTTGACTGTGTGAACGCTCAGGAACAGCTTCTCTGCCATTTCGGCTGCGGTGAGGCCTTCGGCGCTTAAGCGGATAATCTGGATTTCCCGCTGCGAAAGACCTATGTCGGCGATTTTCCTGCCCCTCTCGATCAGGATGTCCCCGACATAGTTCGCCACATCCTGGTTTATCGACTGGGCGCTCTCCGCGATCTTGCGGCAGCGCTCGCGTATCTGCTCGGAATCAAGCGTGGCAGCTTCTTCCGATAGTTTTTCCAGGTCGGACCTGTATGCCTGTGCGGGATTCCGGAGGTCTTTGGAAAGGATTTCTATCAGTTGCTCCTTGGTGGCGTTGATGCGCAGGAGCTCGTCGTTGCGGCGGCGCACACGACGGATGTGATTCACCGCTATCACTATGATGGCCGCCGCCAGCATCACCAGCATCAGGAGAATGGTGATCTGATATCCGCGCTTCACGAGCTGGTACTCCTTCTCTTTCACCTCGAAACGGGTCTCCATCTCCTGGAGGGTCTCATCCGATTTCTGGTTCATATAGCGGGTGATCTCCCGCACATAATCGTCGTGGGCGTCCAGGGCAGACTGGGCATCCCCGGTACGGGTGTAGAGGCGCACCAGACGGTCGTCCAGGGCACTTGCCATCAGGTGGTCATCTTCCGGAAGATTCTTGCGGGCATTCGCGAAGTATTCCAGGGCCTCCTCATTGCGCCCGCCCTGCTGGAACCAGCGCGAACGGAAGAGGACGCCGTTTCGGCGGAGGCGTTCGATGCCGTTTGCATCCGCAACCGCCTGCCCGCGGTCCAGCCATTCCCCGGCCGTGCGGTAGATGCCCTGGTCGATGGGGTCGCTCCAGCGGTTCTTGTTGATGTAGAGGGATCCGATGACAAAGCACGCTTCCGCCTCCAGCTCAGGCTCCTTTATGGTTTCTGCAATCCGCAGGGCCTCGTTTGCATACTCCAGACCCTCGTCGTTGCGCCCCGTTTCGGGGGAGATTTCGGCGTAGGAGCAGAGCTTGGCCTTGGAGATGAGTATGCCGGCCAGCTCCTTGTCGAGCCCGTGCTTCCTGGCGATGGCCTCGGCCTCCAGGGCCTTCCCCCAGGCATCTGCATCGCGGCTGGTCATGATATCTATGCCGACGATGGTCTGAAGGGCCTGCACCTTTATCCGGGGCTGCCCTTCCGATTGCTCCAGCGCCATCAGCGCCTTCTCCATCGCCGCATCGTACTTCTGGGACGACACATCCTTGCCGGCCTGCGCGATCAGGCTTTCCGCCATCACCACGGCCAGCACCGCATAATACATCAATCTCATTATCATCATCCGTTGATTATGTTCATATGGTCTGCCAGCTGCAGGAAGTAGTCGTTGGACCAGAAGTCCAGCTGGCG
>CAMOIZ010000075.1 GCA_946616385.1 uncultured Bacteroidales bacterium
AAGTACATCTGCGTGACATCCGAAGACAAGGCTGCGCTGATAAGCAGGAAGTTCCAGGGCGTAACTGGTACCACCGACCTGGATGCCGTGCTTTCGGATCCTGATATTAAAGGTGTATTCGTGGCGGCAAACCCCAGGGCTCATTATGCCATTGCCAAGAAGGTGCTCGAAAGCGGGAAAGCGCTATTCGTGGAGAAGCCCCCGGTCAGTACTGCCGCAGAACTCGAAGACTTGATTACTGCAAACAAAGGTATAGCCGTCGCGGGTCTCCAGAAACGCTATGCGCCTGCCGTCCGAATTCTGAAAAAGAAACTTGCAGGGGAAAAACTGCTGAATTACGACTTGCATTACTGCACCGGCGCATATCCGGAAGGCGACGCTCTGCTTGACCTCTATATCCATCCCCTGGACCTTGTCTGCCATCTTTTTGGAAAGGCTGAAATCGCTAGTCTCACCAAGATTGGAAAGAATTCCCTGCTTCTCACCCTGAAGCACGAAAAGATTACGGGAACCCTTGAACTCTCTACCGAATACGGCTGGACGGACGCACGGGAGACACTGTCGGTCAATACTTCTACCGGACTTTATAAACTGGACGGGATGGAGAACCTTACCCTGGAACTCAAACCTGCGGTAATAGCAGGAATCCCTCTTGAAAAAGTAGGCCTCGGCAAAGGAAGAACCAGGGTACTATTTGCCAGAAACGGCTTTTCTCCTGTCCTCAAAGAGAATCCAGTTTACACACAGGGATTCTTCGATGAGATACGGAACTTCGCCGAAAGGGCCCAGGGCCGCAAAGCCGACGTGCTGTCGGACCTTGACGGTCTCAGGGATACATATTCTCTGATTACTTCTCTATCTCAAGACCAAGGTCTGCGATAAGGGCTGCAACTTCGCTGTTCTCGAAAAAGATTTTAAGATCGTTTGCGTTCATGGCATTGTTCTTTCTGTTTGACAATGCAAAAGTACGCCCCAAAATTGTCAACTTTTGACAATTTTAAAATAATTGCATAAATTTGTGTCATGGATCAACCGAAATTCGAAAGATTGTTGCGGCTGATGCGGCTGCTCAGCGGCAACGTGACTTACAGCATTGACGAACTTGCCGACAAGCTCGAGATGTCGGAGCGCACGATCTACCGCTACATCGACACTTTCAAGGCCGCGGGATTTGCAGTGGAAAAGCTTTACGGCAATATCTACCGGCTCACCAGCCTTAATGACGACACGCTCGACCTCAGCAAACTCGTGTATTTTTCGGAGGAAGAAGCTGCCATAGTCAACAATATGATCGACGGCCTGGACAATACCAATGCCCTCAAGACTGGGCTGAAACGAAAGCTTGCGGCCGTCTACGACAGCACTTCCATATCCTCATTCATTGGCAACAGGTCCAACGCTGCCAATGTGCAGGCCCTCGCCGATGCCATCAAAGGCAAAAGCAAGGTAATCCTGCACGGCTATGAATCGTCGAATTCGGGGCAGGTCCGCGACCGTCTGGTCGAACCCTTCGCTTTCACGACGAACTACGTCGATGTATGGTGCTACGACCTGGAAGACGGGCGCAACAAGATCTTCAAGATATCCCGTGTGGGAGAGGTCGAAATCCTCCTCAAAGCCTGGACCGAGGAAGACAGACATCATCTGCAGCCCGCGGATGTCTTCCGTATTCACGGGAACACTTCGCTTCATATACGGCTGAAACTCAGCCAGAGGGCCAAAAACCTTCTGCTGGAGGAATATCCCCTTGCGGAGAAATCCGTACATAAGGTGAAAGGGGACTGGGTGTTCGACGGATATATCCATGCGCTTCAGGGCGCAGGAAGATTCATAACAGGTCTTGCGCAGGAGGTGGAGATTCTCGAAGGAGATGAACTACGGGACTATGTCCGTGCATATATGAAGGACGCTCTCAACTCTTCCAGACTTTGAGATACTGCTGAAGGGCCCACATCTCGTCGCGGTAGCGGGCTGCCTCTGCGAATTCCAGGTCGGCTGCAGATTTCTGCATGCGCCGCCGGTCTTCTTCTATCATCTTCTCGATCTGTTCGCGGCTCATGGAGCGTATCACCGGATCCTGGAGGACGGCCGCCAGGTCTGCCTTTACGTAACCGTCCACATAGGCGGAGCCGGGTTCGCGTTTGGAATCGTGCCCGAAGCCCACGCTCACTACACCTGACCCGAGGTCCGAAGGGTTCGGTATGTAAGTCGGATCGTCGTAGGAGTTGGCTGCGCTGACACGCCCCGTAGTGCCGTTCGCCACTCGCGGGTTCATGGCCTTGCTGCCTCCCATGGAAACCAGTTCGCTCGCCAGCACGTTGCTGTGGGTTTCGATCTGTTTCGGGGTGATGCCGTGCAACTTGTTGTATTCCATCTGTTTGGAGCGCCTGCGGTTGGTCTCGCGTATGGTCTCCTCCATCGACGGGGTTATCTTGTCGGCATACATTATCACCAGGCCGTTCACGTTTCGGGCGGCGCGCCCGGCAGTCTGGGTAAGGGCGCGGGTGGTTCGGAGGAATCCTTCCTTGTCGGCATCGAGAATGGCCACCAGCGACACGCTGGGAAGGTCCAGGCCTTCGCGGAGCAGGTTCACTCCCACCAGCACGTCGAAAAGACCGTTCTTGAAGTCCTCGATGATTTCCACGCGTTCCCCGGTATCGACATCTGAATGGATGTAGCGCACGCGTATGCCGATGCGGCGCAGGTACTCGTCGAGCTCTTCTGCCATCCTCTTGGTAAGGGTGGTGACAAGAACTCTCTCGTCCTTCTCGGCGCGTTTTTGTATTTCTTCCACCAGATCATCTACCTGGTGCTCTATGGGCCGGACCTCTATCGGAGGATCCAGCAGGCCGGTAGGACGCACGACCTGCTCTGCCACGAGTCCCTCGGATTTCTCAAGTTCGTAGTCCGCCGGGGTGGCGCTCACATATACTTTCTGCCCGGTGATCGCTTCGAATTCGTCGAAGGTGCACGGGCGGTTGTCTGCTGCCGCAGGCAGGCGGAATCCGTATTCTACCAGCACGCTCTTGCGGGAATGGTCGCCGCCGTACATGCCGCGGATCTGCGGCAGGGTCACGTGGCTCTCGTCGATGAAGGTAATGAAGTCCTTAGGGAAGTAGTCTATCAGGCAGAATGGCCTCTGGCCCGGTTTTCTCCCATCAAAGTAGCGAGAATAGTTCTCGATGCCCGGGCAGTATCCCATCTCCTTGATCATCTCCAGGTCGTTCTCCACACGCTGCTGCAATCTCTTGGCTTCTATGGGCTTGCCTATCTCCTCGAACCATGCCATCTGTTTCACCAGGTCGTCCTGAATCTCGGATACCGCGGCGATGGTCCGTTCCCGGTTGGTTACGAAGTTGTTCGCCGGGTAGACGTCCACGCTGTCGAGGGCTTCGATACGGGCCCCGGTCACAGGGTCGATCAAGCTGATTGCGTCGATCTCGTCGCCGAAGAATTCTATGCGCACTGCCTCGTCCGCCCCTCCAAGGAACACATCCACGGTGTCGCCGCGTACGCGGAAGGTGCCGCGTTGGAAGTCCGTCTCGGAGCGGGAATAAAGGCATTCGACCAACTGATAAAGGAAAGTTGTCATGCTGACAGTATCTCCCCGGTGCAGATGTATGGTCTGGCTGCGCCAGTCGTCCGGATTGCCTATGCCGTAGAGGCATGATACCGACGATATTACTACCACGTCGCGTCTGCCGGACATAAGGGCGCTGGCGGCGCTCAGGCGGAGTTTCTCTATCTGGTCGTTGATGCTGAGGTCCTTCTCGATGTAGGTGTCCGTAGTGGGCAGGTATGCCTCCGGCTGATAGTAGTCGTAGTATGATACGAAATATTCCACCGCATTCTCGGGGAAGAATGCCTTGAATTCGCCGTACAACTGTGCTGCGAGTGTCTTGTTATGGCTCAGGATCAGGGCAGGACGCTGCAGGTTGGCGATGACGTTCGCCATAGTGAAGGTCTTGCCGGATCCCGTTACACCTAGCAGGCAGATGTCCCTTACGTTGTTGCTGAGGGCCTCTGTAATCTGGCGTATGGCCTCGGGCTGGTCGCCGGACGGCTGATATTGCGAATTCAGGTGGAATTTCATACTGCAAAGATACTCACTTTGCGTATATGATGCAATCCGGGAATCTCTCTCTTATTGCCTGCTGCTGTTTTTCACTGGCTTTTCCTCGCAGGACCAGGCGGTCGATCTTTATTCCGTCCATCCACTCGGGAAGAACAATGCCGTCGGTAAAAGTCAGTTCGAGGGATTTGATGTGATCCAGGTTGCGGAGCACTTCAGGTACTTCTTTTACTCGGAGTTGAATGCCCCAGGGGCTGCTGTTCTTTCGAAAACCATCGAGGACATCTTTTTCGGTCTCAGCCTTATATGCAGTCCAGCCGATCAGCGGCGAGAGCGCGAAAGTGCTTGTATCTTCCTGATATCCGACGAATCCGGCAAGGAGTTCCATCGGAATATCCCCGGCGCTTCCGCCAGCGTACGTGGTAATATAGCGGAAAGGAACCCTTGCCTGTTCGGGGAGCATTTTGTGGTCCATCCTGACTTTGGAAGGAGTGCGTCCGTTCTTGTCGAAAGGGAAAAAGCTCAGGAACCACCCGTCAAACTCCGTGGGCCTGTTCTTTGGATCCGGCATGCATCCTCTTCCGCGGACTTTGTCGGGACGGACTCTGCAAACCATGTCCTGCCAGAAGGACTGGTTCGGATGCCCTTCCGATGCATTTACGAATTCCTCGAGCACGGGGACCAATTTCGAAGTCCACCAGTCCAGGCCATATCGTTCAAACCTTTTTGTGCGTTCCAGAATGGATTTCCAGTCTTTTGGCGTGCCTTTGAGCGTGATATTGGGAATCCCGCACACTATGTACATAACCACATATTCGAAGTATGGCTTGACGGCATCCATCAGCATGACCTGTGATGCAATCCTCTCTACAGGGCCTGTCGTGGAGAAATCGGCCGTCATCGTTTTTACGATGCTGCCTTTGGTGTTTTTCTCTATAGTTTCTGAGAAATCCCCGATGATTGCATCCCAGTCGGCATTTCCGGAAAATAAATCTTCTTCGGTCTGCACCACAAGATCCACCTTGCCATCGAAATCAACAAATTTCCCTCTCAATGCTTCCGGATTCTGATTGACATAGTGCGAAAAACCCTGGCTGATCAGCATCCATACTGCGTCTGGAGTCAGAACCAGAGGCCTGTGTTCCGCGTATGCTTTTATCATCATCTTGAAAACCGGCTGCTGTCCTGCTCCGTAAAAAGTATCCTCCTGAAAACTGCAGGCGGCCATGCGCCCGTTCATGTCGGACTGCGTCGAGCCTTCCAGAAACCGGGACAATGTGAATTCCAGCTTTTCGGGATACTTGAGGTGACTTTCCGGAGCCGGAAGATTCTCATCAACCACGAAAGTGATGCTTCCTTC
>CAMOIZ010000076.1 GCA_946616385.1 uncultured Bacteroidales bacterium
CGGATGCGCAGCCTGCGGAGGCGCGGAACTCTCTTTTCAATGAAGGTAAGGATATGCCTGTCGCGCTTGTCGGGGTACATCTCGTCGAAATGAATCATCAGTCCCGTTTCGATGGCGTCGGAGAGTTCATCGTTCACCGCTGAACCGAAGATCTTCATGGTGGACGAAGAATTGATGTACGAATTCACCAGCGGCGGAATCGCGGTGCCGAGATGGCGAAGGGCGTTCTTGAGGCAGCGCAGGTCCTCACGCAAACCGTCCTCCTTGAGAATCAGGTCGATAAGACGGACATCGGTCGAGGACTCCAGCCGTTTGTATGGACGGATAAGTCCTTCATTGTCCGGAAAATGCTTCTCAAGGAAGCGCAATATCAGTTCGCGGGCAGTCTTGTCGAAAGATTTATATATGGTCATCTTCCCGAAGAAATACTCGACTCCCGGATTGCTCAGCAGCACTCCCGCGATGCCGTCCCACAGGTTGTCCATCGTGAAAAGGGCCTTGGCGCCGGCCTTGGAGCTCTGATACTCCGGAGCGACGAACGAACGCCCGAGTTCCATAGTCTTCGGGAGATACTCCGCTATGAACTTGTCTGAAAACTGGAAAAGATGCGAGGCAGTCACATTGGGCTGGCCGTTTTCTTTGAGTACGACATCCTTCCCGAGAATGTAGCGGTACCCGCCGATTATTGCCTGAGCGTCCGGATCCCAGACAATCAGCTGCTGATAGGGTTTTTCCATGAAATCGTACTCGTCGAGATCCATCGACTTGCCCGAACACCCGCCGGCTTCACGATAGGCGATTTCGCGGATGCGGCCTATTTCCTTCAGGGTATTGGGTGCATTGAAACAATCTACGACATAGATTTCATTACCACCCTTGTTGGTGTCCATCAACTTGCGCGGTGCAGTGAGCTCAGCCCGGATAAGATCCACGGGAATGGCATCGATGATCTTTTCCATCTTGATAAAGGTTCAGTACAATGCGCAAATATATAAATAAATCCGACTTTCTGACAATTATTCAATCAAAAAAACTCTCCCCTCCCGACGGGGCAGAGGATCGGGAAGATCGCCTTCCGGCCAACCTATTACACAATGCCCTATGCCTTCGTACTCCCCTTCCAGGCCAAGGGAATGCAGAAGTTCCTGCCACTCGCTCTGCTCGAACTCCTCCTTTGCACGATGCACCCAGCAACTGCCGAGTCCGAGGGAATGGGCGGCCAGCATCAGGTTGCCCATGACCAGAGACCCGTCATACACTCTGTTGCGCCAATCGGCCTTGTCGAGCACCACCAATACGGCAGGTGCTCCAAAGAAGGGGTCGAAGCCTTCCGGTTTGTTCCAGATGGTCCTGTTGGCTTCCGAAAGCCGCTTTATCAGCGCTGGATCGGTGATCGCCAGGATTACTGCAGACTGATGATTTTTGCCGCTGGCGGCATAGAGTCCGGCTTCGATCACCTGATTCAACATGTCCTTCGGAACCGGGTCCGGACGGAAGCGGCGTATGCTTCTTCTCGAGAGAATATCGTGTATGGTCTGGTTCATGGAAACAAATGTAAGAGAAAATTCTTAACTTTGAAAGTTATACCAAAACAAAGCCGAAATGAAAAGATTCTTCCTTTTTGCAGCAATGGCACTTGCCTCTCTCTCTTTGAGCGCAAAGGTCGAACTGACTCCCCTCTTTACCGACAACATGGTGTTCCAGCAGAAATGCCAGGCCCCTGTCTGGGGCAAGGCCGCCCCTGGTGCAAGCATCAGCGTGACACCTTCCTGGAATAAGCGCACATACAGCACGACCGCTGATTCCGATGGCAAATGGTGCGTGAAGATCGACACCCCGAAGGGCAGTTTCAAGAAGCATAGCGTAACTATCAGCGACGGAGAGCCCACCGTGCTGAACAACGTGCTTGTAGGGGAAGTCTGGCTGGCATCCGGGCAGTCCAACATGCAGATGCCCGTAGAAAGCTGGAGGGCCGTGCGCACCAATCAGGAAGATATAGCCAATGCCTCGCAGTGGGCGGACCTGCGGCTGCTGCAGGTTTCCCGCGCCACGGGAATGGTAGAGCATGATTATTTCAGCGCCGACTTTGACAAGTGGAAGGAATCCTCTCCTGAAACCGTACGGAATTTCTCGGCCGCGGCCTGGTACTTCGGCCGCAAACTCATGCAGGATCTCAAAGTGCCTGTCGGCATCATCCACAGCAGTTGGGGCGGCACCATTATCGAAGCCTGGATGAGCGCAGGAGCCATCAGCGAATATCCCGACCTGCGCGCCCAACTCGACAAGGTGAGGGGTCTCTCGGACAACGAGTCGGAGAGGGAAAGGACTTTCGAAGAGGAAATCGACATTTTCTACAAGAAGGTGACTAAGCAGGACAACGGCCTCAAGGACGGCAAAGCCCTGTGGGCGCAGCCCGGTTTCGACGACAGCGCATGGCGCAGCATCCCGCTTCCCTGCAAGGTTCAGGAACTGTGGCCCGCCGTCAATGGCATTTACTGGTTCCGCAAAAGCATAGAGATCCCTGCCGAATGGGCTGGAAAAGAAATCACTCTCAGCCTTGGCCCCATCGACGACTTCGACGAAACTTACTGGAACGGCGAGATGGTTGGCAGCGGCCGCATCTGGAACAAGGCACGCGAATACACGGTGCCGGGCAGCCACGTCAAGGCCGGCAAAACCGTAATCTGCATCCGCAATACCGACGACCATGGTGACGGAGGCCTGTACGGAGCCCCCGACCTCATGTATCTGGAAGGGCCCGACGGCCGCAGGATACGCCTCGACGGGGAATGGAAGGTTACGCTCTCCGTTTCTTTCGAAGGCGTCCCCAAATCCACGGCACGCGAACCGAACCTCGTCACCGTGCTTTATAATGCGATGATCAAGCCCCTCGCCCCCTTTGCAATCAAGGGTGCTATCTGGTATCAGGGAGAATCCAATGCCGAGAAAGCTTACCGCTACCGCGACCTTATGAGCGCAATGATACTCGACTGGCGCGCACTTTGGGGCTATGACTTCCCCTTCTACATAACCCAGATTGCAAACTACAAGGGAGTTCGCAAGGTTGCGGGCGATGACGACTGGGCGGAACTGCGCGAAGCCCAGGCGATGGCAACCCGCACACTCGACAAGGTGGGAATGGCATGCATAATCGATCTTGGCGAAGCCGAAGACATACACCCAGTGCGCAAGCAGGAGGTCGGGGAGCGCCTTGCGAAACTTGCCGAGGTGAACGATTACGGCAAAAAAGGAATTGCGGACGGCCCCCGCTTCGAATCCTACAAGATCGAGAACGCCTGCATCAGGGTGCGTTTCACCGATGTGGCAGATGGTCTGAGGGTCATTCCTTCCGGCAAGCATGCCGAAGACCGTTACGGGAAAGGCAACGTGTTCCCGGATATGGTCGCGAAGGCGGAAAGCGGGGAACTCTGCGGTTTCCAGATTGCAGGCGCCGACAGAGTCTGGCACTGGGCTGATGCCACTATTGTCGGGAACGAGGTAGTCGTTTCCTGCCCCGAGGTGGCACACCCCATAGCAGTACGTTACGCATGGGCTGCCAATCCTATATGCAATCTTTTCAATTCGGAAGGATTGCCGGCATGGCCGTTCAGAACCGATGATTGGCCGGGAGCGACTTATGGCAAATACTAAGGAACAATTCGGCAGCCGCTTCGCTGCCATAGCGGCCCTGGCGGGAAGCGCCATCGGACTGGGAAACATCTGGCGTTTCCCGTACATGGTGGGCGAGAACGGCGGAGCCGCCTTCATCCTCATCTATATTGCGGCATCGCTGCTGCTGTCCGTACCCATCTTCTTCGCCGAATTCATAATCGGAAGGCGCAGCGGGGCGAACTGCTTCGGAGCCATGAACTGCCTTGCCCCCGGATCGAAATGGAACCTGTTGGGGATTCTCTGCATACTCACTCCCACCCTGATCCTGTCGTACTACGCCGTGGTCGGAGGCTGGAGCATCTCCTATCTGTTGAAATCTTTCACTCTCGCCTTCCCCTCATTCGGTAGTTTTTCCTCTTCCGGATGGGCCGTGGCGGCCTTTGTCATCTATCTGGCGATTTCATGCCTGATCGTGGCCGGCGGTGTCAAGAAAGGAATAGAAACCTTCAGCAAAGTCTCCATTCCCCTGCTGTTTATACTGATCGTAGGCCTTGCAATCTATTCCGTAACGCTGAAAGGCGGATCTGCAGGAATTGATTACATGCTCAAGCCCGACTGGGGCAAGGTAAGTGCGCGGACCTTCGTGAACGCCATAGGGCAGAGTTTCTACTCCATCTCGCTTGGTATGGGCATAATCATCACCTACGCGTCCTACATTAGCAAGAAGGAGAATATCGTTTTCTCCGGAGTCGGGACTGCCGGATTCGACCTCTTCTTCGCGGTGCTTGCCGGATTCGTGATCATGCCCGCCGTGTTCGCCGCAGGCATCGAACCCGGATCGGGCCCCGGGCTGATATTCGACACCCTCCCCTACATTTTCGTATCGATGAGCGAGGCCTCCCCCATCCTGGCGACAATCGTTGCAGTCTCATTCTTCCTGACGGTCACCATCGCCGCCCTCACTTCGTCGGTTTCGCTGGTGGAAGTGCCGGTCGCGTGGCTCATAGAGGAGAAGAAGATGAAGCGAGGCAGCGCCACTCTGCTCGTATTCGCCGTTACGGGGATCATAGGCGCGCTGTGCGCCCTGAACCTCGGCATTTTTGACTGGCTCGACAAATTGTGCTGCAACATTCTTCTGCCCATAGGCGGAATCCTCTGCGTGATTTTCGTAGGATGGGTAATGAAGAAAGATGATGTCCGCGACGAGTTCATTTCAGGCGGCTCCGGAAGCGCACGGCTCTTCGGTTTTTCGTATTTCCTGCTGAAATACCTTGCGCCTGTAGCCGTCGCCGTGATATTCTTGTCGAATTTCTTCTGATTTATCACCATTTATGGTGAATATGGTTTACTTTTTGCAGCATTTTATGTAAATTTGCGCGCTTTTAAGAAAAACCTTAAACTCTAAAATATTTTATGGACAAAAAAACTCTTGCCAAGTACGGCATCACCGGCGTAAAGGAAATCCTCTACAACCCTACTTATGAGGTTCTCTACAACGAAGAGACAAAACCCGGCCTTGAAGGCTACGACAAAGGTCAGGTTACCGAGCTCGGTGCAATCAACGTAATGACCGGCATCTATACCGGACGTTCTCCCAAAGACAAATACATCGTCTACGACAAGACCACCAAGGAAGGTGCTCCCGGCGAAATCTGGTGGACTACCGACGGCTACCCCAACGACAACCACAAGATGAGCGAAAGCACCTGGAAAGAGGTGAAGAAGCTTGCAAAGCAGCAGCTCAGCGGCAAGCGCCTCTTCGTGGTCGACGGATTCTGCGGCACCCACAA
>CAMOIZ010000077.1 GCA_946616385.1 uncultured Bacteroidales bacterium
CTACTCCAAGATCATTCAGTTCCTTGCACAGGAGTTTCAGCAGGTTCAGCTGCTTCGGTGTCGAGGGTTGGCTCTCCGATTCCTCGTTGCTCTGGGTGTCGATCTTCACGTACCTCAGAAATCTTTCCAGGATCAATTCCATCTTTATCGTGTTTTAGTTTGTTCCTACGCGCCTCACGTTCCTTCTGCCTCTTATATTTCTTGCTGTAACGCTCGATATACTTTTCGAGCTTCTTGGCATCTACTTCATCCTGCTTCAGACGCTTCCGCTCAAGACGCTCCTCACGAGCCTTCTGGCGCTCAAGCTTTTTCTGCGCCTTCACCGCAGCCTTGGCCGCATCGACCGAATCGGCCGCAGCCCAGCGGGCCTCACGCGCCGCAAGACGTTCCTGATATGCCTTCTCGCGAAGTTCCTTCTTGGAGACTATCTTCTTGGACACAGGAGAAACGGTACTGTCCGCTTCTTCCACTGAAAACGTTCCAGAATCGGACAGTACCGTTTCAATAATAGTGGAATCGCCAGGAGCGACGGCACTACCAGGCTCAACAGTGTTTTCAGTGGCGGAAACCAAAGTACTGTCGCTGTCCGTTTCCGGAGCGTTTTCAGCAGAGGAGGGCGTCTCTTCCCCGTCTCCGGAGGTCTCGGCACCGGAGTCGGCACTACCCGACTCATCAGCGTCCTTTGCGGCAGCCCGCTGACGCGCCTTCAGCCTCGAAGCCTCGATCGCCGCATACACCTTCTTCATGTACCCCGGGAAATAAATATCCGTCTGCTTGAAAACAGTCTTCGGATGCGCAGCATACTCCTCGCGCTGCGAAGTCCGCACAGCCAGGTCGGTAATGTCCTCCTTGCCCTGAGGCTTGAGATCCTCCTGCCAGTTGAATCCCTTCATGCGCTTGTCCGACTCCGCCATCTGCGGCAGCGGATAAGCATCGTTCTTGGGAGAATCGAAATAGTGTATGGTCTGCAGCTCGCCATCCTGGAACCAGGCGGAAAGCATCTTGCAGTCCACCTTGTTCACGGTCGCGTACTCCTCCTTCTCCTTCAGGAAAAACAGCGCATTTGCACCCCCCAGTGCATCGAAACGCCTCAGGGCCGCAGTGGTATCGAAGTAGGCCATCACCTCCGTCGCCCGGATCTGATCGAAGAGAACAGGGGTTTCCTGGGTGATGATGAACGCGTTCGACATCAGGCTCGCCCGGTCGATACCCGCCGAATTCACCAGCACCCCGATACTGTCGGCCGTATACTGGCGGTTGCCGTCGTTCCAGACTATGGGATTGACGTAGAAACGGGCGATGCTGTCGAGTTCGTTGAAACGCATGGAATCGCAGGCCACCTGGATATCTTTCCGGAAGATCTTGACGTTCCCGACTCCCAGGGCGAATCCGACGCGCGAAGTGTCGGGAGGAGGGAGATTGGCCAGCGAATCGGCGATCGCGATCGAATCGGCGCGGGCCTTTGCAAGCGAATCGGCGAAAGCCATCTGCGCCAACGCCGCCGAATCCAGCTGCACCCGCAGAGAATCGGAATCAGGGAGATCGCCCGGCAGAGCGCTTGTGGCAGTGGAGTCCTCCGGAGCGGCGGGGGAATCGCCCGACAGAGCGTTTTCAGCGGCGGAGGGCACCTTTCCCCCGCCTGCAGCACTTCCTGCGGGACCCACACTACCCGGGACCGCCGGCTTACGCCCGGCCAGCAGCGGATTACTGTCCGCATTCTCCTCCGCGGCCTTCCGCGCAGCCTCCTGCGCAGCAACCAGCGCCTTGCGCCGATACTCCGTCACAGGATCGCTGTGAATCTCGGTCAGACGCTCCTCCGACGCCTTGGTAACCTCTTCCGGAATATCGCACTTGCGGAGAGTATAGTAAATCAGCTTGTCCGCCCCGATGTAGATGGTGTCTATCTTCGTGCGCTGCACGGAATCCGCCCCCATCACCTTGTCTTCGGTGCGGAGCGCGACGGCCGCCTCCTTCCGCAGAGTCACCTGCTTGAGGGAATCCTCGTAGAAAAGTTCGTTTGCCAGCGCGAATGCGTTGCGGGTAGTGTCCTGAACCTGTACCTTGTTCAGCATCAGGATGTTGTTCGGCACGCGGTAGTAGTAGAGAGAGTCGCACCAGGCCTCCTGCTCCTTCGAGGTGGCGTGCACGAAACCGTTGAAGAAGAAGGTTTCCTCCAGGCGCTCGTACCAGCCGCGGTCGGCCGACAGCATGTTATCGTCTTTCCAGAAATCTATCTTCTCGGGGAACACCGCCCTGCTCGGGCCCGACTCATAGTCGATGCGGTTGCTCTTGATGAAGATGGAGTCGGTATACATGTTCACGTTGCCCTTGAACTGGAAGAAACTCTTCTTGGCATCGTATGAACCCTCGACGCTCTCGATTATCTGTCCGTCCTTGTCCTTCATGGCCCCGCCCCTGGTGAAAAAGGCCAGCGAGTCCTTGGTGTTGTAATCGAGGTAGTGGGTACGGAGGGTGTTGTGGTCTTTGTCTTCGAGTTGCACCAGCGTTCCTCTCGCCTGGATCAGATCTTCGTCGATCAGATAATCCATCTTGTCGGAGGTGAGGATGGTCCCCTCCTGCACCACCCGCACGTTGCCCCAGGCGTTGATGACCTTGGAATCCACGTTCCACAGGGCCGTATCGCAGATGAAGTAGGTGTTGTTGTGGAAGAAGGTGGCGCTGATGGTCTTGCGGTAATTGGTGCCGTGCTTCTCGATAAGCTCGAGACTCTTGGCCTTGATCAGGCGCACCAGACTGTCCCTCTGCTCAGATCTGTTCTGGGCAGACAGGCCGGTGAAAACCAGCAGCGCAAGCAGGGCGGATATTATTTTCTTACCTTGGCCTTCCATCCTTCGCGGCTGAAGTCGCAATCTCCGAAAATGGGATCGATGATTATGTAGGTTTCGGCGATCTTCGTATCGATGAACTTGTCGATCGCCTCGGTCTGCTTGATATTCTGGACGCCGGCAAGCAGCTCGGTGTAGTCGTTTTCGAACGTCGCCGTGTGCGAAGGCACGATCTTGTCGAGACGCACGATCTTGTAGACGAGGTTGCCGTCGCGGCCTTCATTGTCGCGCGATGCGATGGGGGCCGAAATCTCTCCCGGCTTGAGGTCCTTCACCGCGGCATAGTCTTCGGGCTTGATCTGGTCGATCTCGAAGTATGCGCTGCCGGTATTGGGATCCGCCATCTGCCCGCCGTTGGTGCGTGTGGCAGGATCCTCGGAACGGTAGAATGCAATCATCTCGAACTCGGCCTCACCACTCTCTATCACGGTTTTCAGGGAATCGAGGGTCTTGAAGGCCTTGGTCTGGTCTTCCTCGGTGTACTGCGGCTTGAGGAGGATGTGGCGGGCGTTGAACATGTCCCCTTTCTTCTCTATCACCTGGATGATGTGGAAGCCGTCGGGAGTCTCGACTATCTGGGAAATGTTGCCCGGCTTGAGCGACATGGCGGCATCGGAGAAGGCCGGCCAGAAGATGTCGCGGGAAGCCATGCCCAGCTCGCCGCCCTTGCGGGAACTGCCGGGATCCTCGGAATACAGGCGGGCAAGAGTCGTGAACTTCTCTCCGTTCATGATGCGTTCACGCAGCGCCAGCAGCCTCTCCTTGCACTCCATTTTGGCCCTCTGCCTGTCGGGATAGATGCAGATCTGGCTCATCTTGTACTTCGTAGGCACTACCGGGAGCTGGTCCACGTCGGCAGTATCCAGATAATGCTTCACATCGTAGGGAGTGATCTCGGGGATATTCTTGGCGATTTCCTGCTGTTCCTGCTGGATCAGGCTCGTTTCCTGCAGCTGCTCTTTCCAGTCTTTGCGGAGCTGGTAGAGACTCTTGCCGAAGTACGCCTCCGCCTGCTCGTCGCCGCCGAGAGCCGTGCGCACCTGCGCCATCTGCTCGTTCAGGCGGGCCTCAACCATTTCCGCGTTCACGGTAAGGGAGTCGAGACGTGCCTGCATGAGGAAGAGCTTGCTCTGCATCATGTTCTCCAACAGCGTGCAGCGGGTGGAACGGTCGGATGCCTGCCCCTGGGCGCGCATCATCTTGATTTCGTTCTCGAGGTCGGATACCGTGATGAGTTCGTTACCCACTACGGCCACGCTCTTGTCGATGGTCTTGTACTTCTGGGCGGCCGCCGGAATGACGGCGAAAGCTGCCAGGATGGCTATTGTGTGCTTAATCTTCATTCTCGTAGATGATAAAATCTTTCTTGTCCTGCGCATTCTTAAGCAAGTCTTGTTCCAAATTGTCGAGAATCGTGCGTTTTCTCTCGCTCAGGATGTTGTCGCGGATGGTGTTCCGGCAATATTCCAGGGGGGCCTGCCCCTTGTACTGGATGGCGAACACGTAGGCGGCGCGCGTCTCACCGCGGTCGTCGTAGTCGAAAATTATGTACTTGTCCTTGAGCTTGCCGAGCATGGTGCTGTAGTCGGTGCCGAACTCGCGTGCGAGAACTGCGGCGTCCATCCAGGTATCGGAACTGTCGAAGAAACGCGGAGCCGACACATAGGCCAGGCTGTCGAGGTCCTTGAGGTCCTGCCCGCCTTCGGAAGGGAGTTTTTCCAAAATCTCATCGTAGTTCGGAGAATCCGACATGATGTCGACGAAACGAACCTTCAGGATGGGCCTGGGGAGCTCCAGGGCGGCAGCATGGGCCTTATAATACTCTTCGAGCTGCGCCTCGGTGATCAGGGTGTCGAGGCGGTCGCCAATGTAGCGCTGCTCGTAGCGGTAACGCAACAGCGAGCGGCGGTATGCCTCAAGTTCTTTGTCGACGTTCTTCTCTTCTTTGCTCAGACGGTCTTCCGCGGTCTTCTGGAAGAGATGCCCGGTTGCCCAGGAATTGATGTACTGCCGGGCTATCGCGGCGGAGTCCTCGGGAGAAGACCCTCCGGGGATGTATTTGTCGAGTTCCGAACGGTACAGGCGCTCACTCCCCACCCTCGCGACGACCTGGTCGTCGTGTACGATGGAACTGATGACGTTGCATGCGCTGAGGGCGATGCAGGCGAGCGTAAGGAACAGGCAACTTCTTGTCATAGTTTACAAAGATAATAAATAATTTGTTGGCTATGATGAAAAAAGCGCCGGATCGCTCCGACGCTTCCTGTGCTTTCAAGCCGGGATTATTCAGCCTTGGGCTCTGCCTTCTTGGCTGCAGGCTTCTTGGCTGCGGGCTTCTTTGCAGGAGCCTTCTTCTCCTCTGCAGGAGCGGCTTCTTCCTTGGGAGCGGCGGCTTTCTTGGCGGGAGCCTTCTTTGCTGCAGGCTTCTTCTCTGCCTTGGGTTCTTCAGCCTTGTTGCCCTTTGCCACGGCTTCGCTCAGCTTTGTGT
>CAMOIZ010000078.1 GCA_946616385.1 uncultured Bacteroidales bacterium
CTGCGGCTCCCAGAGCCGAACATTACCTTGGCAAACTGCAGAAAACCATGGCCACTTACTGGAAAGGCCTTGCAGTCTGCGACTATCACGGCCAGCAGTACACCTTCGGCGAACTCGCCCGCAAGATGGAACGCATCCATATCGCATTCGAGTCCGTCGGCATCAAGAAAGGTGACAAGATTACCCTCTGCGGAAAGAACTCCGCCAACTGGGCAGTCTCCTTCCTGGCCATTTCTTCATACGAAACCGTAGTGGTTCCCCTGCTTGCGGACTTCCTGCCCGAAGCCGTCGAGCGTCTTACCGACCATTCCGACAGCATCGTCCTCTTCACCGACCCTGAAATGTTCGAGAAGCTGGATGTAAGCAAGATGCCCAAGCTCCGCTACGTAATCAGTCTCACCGATTTCATGCCTCTCTGGGGCAAGGACGAAGCCTTGATGGTTGCTTATACAAGTCTGGACGAGAAGTTCAATGCAAAGTTCCCGTCCGGTTTCGATGCCTCCAAACTGAATTATCCGACAGACAACGACAAGGAACTCAATGTAATCAACTATACTTCCGGCTCCACCGGCAATCCCAAGGGCGTGATGCTGCGCTACGAATGCTTCAGTGCCACCATCGACTTCGGTCAGCGCTACATTCCCTGCAACAACGACGACAACATCGTCTCCATGCTTCCAATGGGACACATCTATGGTCTGACCTACGAGTTCCTCTATCCGCTCATCAGCGGCGTCACCGTTTACTATCTCGGCAAGACTCCGTCCCCGTCGCTTCTTCTTAAGGCCATGCAGGAGGTACAGCCGTACATCGTGATCACGGTGCCCCTCGTGATGGAAAAAGTATACAAATCTTCCATCAAGCCGGTGCTCGGAAAATGGTACATGAAAGTTCTGACCGCCATTCCTGGAATCAACAGCATTATATACAATAAAGTAGGTGAAAAACTTCTTTCCGCATTCGGCGGCAAGGTGCGCGAGTTCGTAATGGGCGGCGCAGCACTCAACCCCGAAGTGGAGCATTGCTTCAAAAAAATCAGGCTTCCATACACCGTAGGTTACGGTATGACGGAGGCAGCCCCGCTACTTGCCTATGAACACCCTGTTGATTACGCACCCGGATCTTGCGGCAAAGCCGTAGACTGCGCCGACGTACGCATAGATTCCGAGGATCCCGAACACATTGCCGGCGAAATCCAGGCAAAGGGGACCAATGTCTGCAGCGGATACTACAAGTATCCCGAAGCGGATTCGGCAGTCTTCACTGATGACGGCTACCTGCACACCGGCGACCTCGGCACCATCGATGCGGGCGGCAACATCTTCATCCGCGGACGCTCTAAGAGCATGATCCTCGGTGCAAACGGCCAGAACATATACCCCGAAGAGGTAGAAGCTGCCGTCAACCAGCGCCAGTTCGTAGCCGAGAGCGTGGTGGTAGACCGTGCCGGCAAACTTGTGGCCCTTGTATATCTTGATTCCGAAGGCATCAAGAAGGCAGGCCTCGACGAAGAAGCCATTTCCGACATCCCCGAGCAGGTACGCCGCGGAGCCAACAGGCATCTTCCCGGATACAGCCAGATTACAAAGGTGGAAGTTGTGCTTCAGCCCTTCGAGAAAACTCCTAAGATGAGTATCAAGAGATTCCTCTATAAATAAGGTGTTGAAAAATTGTTGAAAAAACCACTGCCCGCATTTGCAGAGCAGTGGTTTTTTGTTTAAATTTGTCCTCTGGAAGTTAGAACAATGTCTTTTACCGAAAACCGTATTCAACAGGAAGGTCTCACCTTCGACGACGTACTTCTGGTTCCGGCATGGTCCGAGGTGCTGCCAAGGGAAGTTTCCCTCAAAACCCAATTCTCCAAGAACATATCTCTCGACATTCCGATTGCCTCTGCTGCAATGGATACAGTCACCGAAGCCCCTATGGCCATCGCTCTTGCAAAAGAAGGAGGCATAGGGGTTCTCCATAAGAATATGTCTGCCGAAAGGCAGGCTGAGGAAGTCGCAAAGACCAAGGAAGCCGGGTGCAAGGTGGCAGCTGGTGTAGGTATTACCGCCGATGCTGTCGACCGCACTGCGAAACTCGTTGATGCCGGCGTTGATGCCATCGTGCTTGATTCCGCACATGGCCACAGCAAGGGTGTCGTAAACGCGCTCAGGAAAATCAAGAAGCAGTTCGACGGAATCGACGTGGTGGTTGGCAACGTCGCTACCGCAGAAGGCACCCGTACCTTGATAGAAGCAGGTGCCGATGCCGTCAAGGTCGGCATAGGGCCCGGATCCATCTGCACCACCCGCATCGTGGCCGGTGTCGGTGTTCCCCAGTTGACCGCTATCTACGACGCTTCCGAGATTGCAAAGCAGTACGGTATCCCCGTCATAGCCGACGGAGGTCTCCGGTACAGCGGCGACATCGTCAAGGCCCTGGCGGCAGGAGCATCCTCCGTAATGTGCGGATCCATTCTTGCCGGTGCCGATGAAACACCCGGAGACGTGATCGAGGATTTCAAGAACGGAAAGAAATTCAAGGTTTACCGCGGCATGGGTTCCATCGATGCCATGGAAGCAGGTTCCCGCGACAGGTATTTCCAGACAGGAGCAATGAAACTTGTGCCTGAAGGCATTGTTGGCAAGGTCCCTTACAAAGGCCCTGTAGCAGATATTATCTACCAGTTGCTCGGCGGACTCCGCTCAGGAATGGGTTACTGCGGAGCTCGCGACATAGCCGGGCTTTGGAACGCCCGCTTCGTCCGCATAACCTCGAACGGTGTGATCGAGAACCATCCTCACGACCTTATAATCGCCAAACCGGCTCCTAACTATAACAAATAATGGAGAGAATACTCATACTCGATTTCGGCTCACAGTACACGATGCTCATTGCCCGCCGTGTACGCGAGATGAATGTCTATTGCGAAATCGTACCTTTCAACAAGATTCCAGCCTACGACGCCGACATAAAGGGTATCATACTTTCCGGAGGACCATCCAGCGTCCGCAGCGAAAATGCCCCGCAGCCCGAGCTCGGCGGCATTCCGGCAAGCGTTCCGATGCTTGGCATCTGCTACGGCGCCCAGTGGCTTGCATGGCATGCCGGCGGCAGCGTAGCTCCCACGGAAGCGAGGGAATATGGCAGGGCTGTCTTGACCATAAAAGACAGCGAAGATCCTCTTACCAAGGGCATCCCCACCGCGACCAAGGTCTGGATGAGTCACGGCGACACCATTACCGGACTCCCTGCCGGATACAAGTTGCTTGCTTCTACGGAAAAAGTAGAGAATGCCGCTTTTCGCGTGGAAGGAAAGCAGATATGGGGAATACAGTTCCATGCCGAGGTACAGCATAGTGAATACGGCATGCAGATGCTGCGCAACTTTGTGATAGGCGTATGCGGCTGTGCAGGAAACTGGACTCCGAGCAGTTTCGTTGAAAGCACGGTTGCTTCGCTCAAGGAGCAGCTCGGCAACGACAAAGTAGTTCTCGGCCTTTCCGGAGGGGTGGATTCCTCGGTTTCAGCCCTGCTGCTGCACCGCGCCATAGGCGACAGGCTTCACTGCATTTTCGTGAACAGCGGGCTTCTGCGCAAAGACGAATTCCCCACCGTCCTTGAATCTTACAAGAACATGGGGCTCAACGTGAAGGGCGTGGATGCATCGCAGAAATTCCTCAACGACCTTGCAGGTGTCATCGATCCCGAACAAAAAAGAAAGGTCATAGGCCGTGCTTTCGTGGATGTTTTCAATGCAGAAGCCGAAAAGATAGACAACGTACGCTGGCTTGCGCAGGGAACCATCTATCCTGACGTGATCGAGAGTTCCTCAGTACCGGGAGCATCTCAAACCATAAAGAGCCACCACAATGTCGGCGGACTTCCCAAAGACATGAAACTAAAGGTAGTGGAGCCTCTCCGCCTGCTCTTCAAGGACGAGGTCCGCAGGGTGGGAAAGGTTCTCGGACTTGATCCGAACATTCTCTGGAGGCATCCCTTCCCCGGCCCGGGACTTGGCATCCGCGTGCTGGGAGAAGTGACCGCAGAAAAAATAGCTATCGTTCAGGAAGCCGACAAGATTTTCATCGATGCTCTCAAGCGTTGGAATCTTTACGACAAAGTCTGGCAGGCAGGTGCCATCCTCCTGCCTATCAAGAGTGTAGGCGTGATGGGAGATGAGCGCAGTTATGAGAATACCATTGCTCTCAGGACTGTCAATTCGGTGGATGGAATGACCGCGGACTGGGTTCAGTTGCCCTACGATTTTCTCGCAGAAGTCTCCGATGCCATCATCCGTGGCGTCAAAGGGGTGAACAGAGTGGTCTACGATATCAGTTCAAAGCCGCCGGCTACTATTGAGTGGGAATAAACAATCATTTGTTATATGGCAAAAGTACAGACAGAAGGCATCTATGATGCTCGCGCCCTCGGACGCGGAAAAATGCTCACTTTGGGACTCCAGCACATGTTCGCCATGTTTGGAGCCACGGTTCTCGTACCGGTTATTACCGGGCTCTCCATGTCCGCCACCTTGCTGTTCGCCGGACTGGGAACTTTGATCTTCCATCTCTGTACCAAGTTGAGAGTTCCTGCATTCCTCGGTTCTTCATTCGCATTCCTCGGCGGTTATGCGACAGTAGTGCAAATGGGAATGGCCGGAGGTCTCACTCAGGCCCAGGCACTCCCCTATGCCTGCATAGGAGTGTTCTGCGCAGGTCTTATCTATTTCATTCTTGCCGGCCTGTTCGCTGCTTTCGGGGCAAAGAAGGTCATGCGTTTCTTCCCCCCTATCGTCACAGGCCCCATCATCATCGCCATCGGTCTCATCCTTTCCGGCTCTGCAATCAACAACTGCAACCAGAATTGGTGGATTGCCATACTTGCAATTGCAATTATAATCGTATGCAATATCTGGGGTAAGGGCATGATCAAGATCATCCCCATCCTGCTTGGTGTACTTGGATCCTATCTGGTTGCAGCATGCTTCGGTCTTTGCGACTTCAGCGCAGTGAAAGAAGCAGCTTGGATCGGGCTTCCCGTGAAATGGGAGAACACCGCGATGTCTGTCTTCTCCAACCCCAACTGGAGCCTGATCATCGCCGCCATCATCGCCATCATCCCCATCTCCCTCGCAACCATGATGGAGCATATCGGCGACATGTGCGCAATCTCCTCTACCACAGGAATCAACTATCTTGAGAATCCCGGCCTGCACCGCACCCTCGTGGGCGACGGTCTTGCAACCGCACTTGCATCGCTTTTCGGTGCTCCTGCAAACACCACCTACGGAGAGAACACCGGCGTGCTCAACCTCACCAAGGTATATGACCCCCGCGTCA
>CAMOIZ010000079.1 GCA_946616385.1 uncultured Bacteroidales bacterium
TGGATCCCGAAAAGAGCTACTACGAGAACCTCCGCGCCGCAAGCCGCTGGTATGTGGCCGACAATCTCTCCAAGCTCGGCAAACCCACCGACAAGACAGAGTGGGGCATGACTCCCCAGACGGTGAACGCCTACTACAATCCCACCACCAACGAGATCTGCTTCCCTGCAGCCATCCTGCAGCCGCCGTTCTTCAATCCTGATGCCGACGATGCAGTCAACTACGGCGCTATCGGTGTCGTGATCGGCCACGAGATGAGCCACGGTTTCGACGATCAGGGCCGTCTCTTCGACAAGAACGGCAACATGACCAACTGGTGGACCGACGAGGACGATGCCAAGTTCCGCGCCAAGGCCGAGAAACTCGCCGCGCAGTTCGACGAGGTCGAGGTTCTGCCCGGCGTGCATGCCAACGGCCACTTCACCCTCGGTGAGAACATCGGCGACCACGGCGGACTCAGCATCGCCTACACCGCAATGGAGAACGCCCTCGCCGGCAAGAATCCCGGCCTGATCGACGGATTCACCCCCGCACAGCGCTTCTACATCGGCTATGCCACCGTTTGGGCACAGAACATCACCGACGAAGAGAAGGCCCGCCTCACGAACACCGATCCCCACTCCCTTGCGGAGAATCGCGTGAACGTGTCGCTGCGCAACTTCGGCACCTTCTTCGAGGCATTCGGCATCAAGGAAGGTGATCCCATGTTCCGTCCGGAGGAAGAACGTGTCCACATCTGGTAGCTTCATAGCCTCCCGCATCGATTTCAAGGTAAAGATGGCGGTGATTTCTCTCACCGTCTCTTTCCTTGTGATAATTCTCTCCCTCACCATCTCCGCGGGCTTCCGCAAGCAGATCCGTGAGGGAGTTTCGTCGCTTACGGGCGACATCCAGCTCACCAGCCCCAGTGCGAACAGCTACACAAATGACGTGTGGGTGAACTCCGAACCGGATTTCCTCCCCGGCCTGAAAGAGATCAAAGGCGTAGAGGCGGTGACCCCCGCAATCTACCGTGCCGGCATCGTGCAGAACGGGGGAGAGTTGCAGGGCGTGATGTTCAAGGCCATGCCCTCCACCGACAGCATCCCTCTGCAGCTGAGCATTCCCAGAAGCCTCGCCCGCACGCTCCGGCTCTCGGTGGGAGACGGGTTGCGCGCGTACTTCGTGGGAGAACGCGTGCAGGCGCGGGGGTTCACGGTGAAGGAAATCTACGAGGGCATCAGCGACAACTCCGGCAGCCCCGTGGTGCTGGCGTCCATCGACGACATCCGCCGCCTGAACGGCTGGAGCGAAACCCAGGCATCCGCCCTGGAAATCACCCTCTCGGAGCGTTTCCGCAGCCGCCGCGCCATGAAAGAGAAGGCCGTGCAGATAGCAGGCTTTGCCTATGGAGGCTCCTCGGACGAACACGATCCCGTGCTTGCGGTGGCCGCCTCCGACAAATACTACAACATTTTCGACTGGCTGGACCTGATCGATTTCAACGTCCTCGCCATACTGGTGCTGATGATACTGGTCGCCGGATTCAACATGATCTCCGGGCTGCTAATCCTGCTGTTCCGCAACATCCCCACCATAGGCACGCTGAAGGCCCTGGGAATGAGCGACAGGGGCATCGCCGGCGTTTTCATGCGCGTTGCTTCGCGTGTGGTTGCGCGGGGGATGCTGGCCGGCAACGCGCTGGCGCTGATCTTCTGCCTCGTGCAGCATTCCACCCACTTCATCCATCTTAATCCCGACAATTACTTCGTGTCGTATGTACCTGTGCACGTGGATGTTACGCAGATTCTCCTGGTGAACGCGGCGGCTTTTGCAGCCATCATGCTGCTGATGCTCATACCTTCGCTGTTCATCGCCAAGGTGGACCCGGCGGACACCGTCAGGGTGAAGTGACAAAAAATTAGTAACTTTGCAGGCTATGTCGATGCTTTCGAAATACTGGTTCCCCGCTGCCGTGGTGTCCGTCGCCCTGGCGGCTACGTTCGCTACTGCCGATCCGGTCGAAAGCAGCTACAACGTCTCTTATGCCGCCCGGGGCGAAGCGGTATCGCCTCTGCAGGATACCGTAAAGTATCCTCTCGGGGCATACAAACTCCGCCGCAAGGGCAATTTCGACGCGCAGAGCCTGCCCGACAGCGTTCTCCAGGCACTCGGAATCACCATCGACTTCGCCGACGGGAACGACACGACGCCGCGTCTGACGGCCCGCGACACCACCGTGGTGCCGGATTCCCTGCGTTTCACGGATCCCTTCCGCTATAAGTATTATGTCGCTCTCTTCGATTCCCTCACCCACAGGATCGTGAGCGACTCCCTCCTCAAGTCTTACCAGATGCTCATGGCGTCGGCGGACACCATCCATGCCCGGCTCGATTCTTCCGACCGCTACATGCTGGATTCCCTCTACTACAGGGATTCCGCCATCCGGGCGCGGGAGGCCTTCATCGCATGGTACAACTCCCTGAGCAAGGAGGAACGCAAAAAGTACGACCTCGAGCAGAAGATGAAGGTCAAGATGGCGAAGATGGATTCTCTCAAGGCGATCAAGGAAGAGAAACAGGCCGTCCGCGACAGCATACGCGAGAGTACGCCGAGGGTGCTGGACGCCTTCGCGCTCCCGGATTCCCTGCAGTACAAGCGCATCATCACCTGGGAGGTTGACCAGGACTTCCACGACGTGCATGCCCGCGTGCCCGACACCACCTACAACCACTACTTCTACGACTATGCCTTCCGCCGGCGCGACGTGAACGCAAGCTGGCTGGGCGTGGCCGGATCTCCTGTGCAAAGCTACAATTACTTCGTGCGGAAGGAAGGGGAGACCCCTGATTTCTACACCGTATATGAGCCCTGGAGCATGGGAGCCAACGGTTTCAGGATGTATAACTCCAAGACTCCCTACACCGAACTCGCCTACTGGGGAACCCTGCTCGCCGACGATGCCAAGGAGTCCGACAACCTGCGCATCTTCACCACCCAGAACATTCTTCCGGAGCTCAATTACTCCATCCTCTACGAACGCTGGGGAGGCGGTGGAATGCTGAACAACGAAACCACCAAGAACAAGACCTTCGCGGTGGGCGCCAACTACCTGGGCAAGCGCTACATGATGCACGCCGGCTACATTTCCAACAACATAATCCGCAACGAGAACGGAGGCATCACCGACATTTCGGAGGTGAGGGATACCAGCATAGACGCCCGCGAAATGAGGGTGGCGCTGAGCAAGGCGGAGACTCAGATCAAGAAAAAGACTTTCTTCCTCGACCAGCAGTACAGGATTCCCTTCACCTTCATCAACGACTGGAAGGCCCGCCGTGACTCCACCTTCGTGCCGGATTCCACCGAAGACATCACCACCGCCTTCATCGGCCACAGCACCGAATGGACGCGCTACAGCCGCCACTACACCGACGCCATCTCCACATCCGACGTCATCGGCAGGGCTTTGTTCAACGATACCTTTAACTACAATCCCACCGCTTCCGACGACTCCCTGGGGCTGAACGAGCTGGACAACAAACTCTTCATCCGCCTGCAGCCGTGGGCGGCTGATGCCGCAGTGTCGAAACTCGATATAGGAATAGGCGACAAACTGCAGACATATTTCGACAGCACCGCCACCAACCAGCGCTACCGCGGAAACTCGGTCTACGCATACGCAGGTGCCAACGGCCGCCTGCTGCGCAATATGACCTGGAACGCCCGCGGCCAGCTCTACCTTGCCGGATGGCACGCCGGCGACTTCAACGTCCAGGCGAATGCGGATTACCGCTTCTATCCTTTCCGCAGGGCGCGCAAGAGCCCGGTGTCGCTGGGAGCCAGCTTCAGCACATCCCTGCGGGATCCCGACTACTACCGTCAGAAGATGTATTCAAACCATTACATCTGGGACAATTCCTTCGACAAAACCTCCGTCACCAAGCTGGGAGCCCACATCGACATTCCGCACTGGAAACTGTCTGCAGGCATAGGTTACGGGCTGCTTGCGAACAATGTGTACTACGACACCCTCGGGATCGCAAGGCAGAACGGCACTCCCATGAGCGTCCTCTCGGCTAACGTGAGGAAAGACTTCGTGATAGCCGGCCTGGTGCACCTCGACAACCAGCTTCTGTTCCAGGTTTCGTCGAACGAAGACGTGCTGCCTCTGCCGAGGCTGGCCCTGAACGGAAAATATTTCCTGCAGTTCATAGTGCAGCGCAACGACGAAGGGCAGAAGGTGCTGGAGATGCAGATAGGAGCCAATGTGCTCTACAACACCCGCTGGTATGCACCGGCATGGAACCCTGCCATCGGAACTTTCCATAACCAGAATCAGCACAAGTACGAGAACGGTCCGGTCATCGACCTTTTCGTCAACGCACAGTGGAAGCGGGCATGCATCTTCATAAAGATAGAGAATGCCGCCCAGCGCTGGTTCGACTCGGCCGACTATTTCACGGCGCATAACTATATAGGCACCCAGCGTATCATCAAGATGGGAATGTACTGGCCGTTCTATACCCAGCCCGGCAAGGGCCGCGGCGGCCAGGGCGGCTCGTCTTCCGGCATGCAGCCCGGTTCATCCCCGACAGGCCCTGCACGTGCCACCAGAAACTGATTTTACAAATGCGCAAAGAACCTCACAGCATAATTATCGTAGCATTCACGCTGGTCCTCATCATAGGGTCCATCCTGGCCGATTCCCTGGCCGACAGGCGTGTCGTTGTTGAGGAAGAGCCCGTCGTCACCGACACTCTTCCCCGCGGGATGTGCGCCAACTACGTGATCAGCCCCTACGATTCCCTCATCAAGTATTATTCCGACTCTGCCGGGCTCGACTGGAGGCTGGTGAGCGCGGTCATCTACCATGAATCCGGATTCGACAACGACGTGCGCTCCCGCCGCGGTGCCGCAGGGCTCATGCAGATGATGCCTGAAACCGCCGAATGGCTTGGCGCCGACGACATCACCGATCCTATCGAAGCCGTGCGTGTAGGCACTCTCTACCTGAAACAGTTGCACCGTAATTACCGGGGGCATACCGACGACCCGGAGGAGCGCCTGAAATTCACCTTGGCCGCCTACAATGCCGGCGCCGGCCGCATCCGCGACTGCATCAACTACGCCAAGCTCCGGGGAGTGGATTCCTCGTCGTGGGACAACATAGTCGCGCTGATACCCGAGATGAGCGACGATGCCATCCTGGAAATGGATACCATCAAATTCGGCAAATTCAAGGGCGTGGAGACCATAGTCTACGTCGACAACGTGATGTCCAAATATGAGCAGTACAAGCGCCGCGCTGCGCGG